>JAHBSS010000015.1 GCA_019639015.1 Cryobacterium sp.
CTTTCGGGTTGCTTGACTAAAAATCAACAACCCAATCGAAAATATCCCCCCCAATAAGAATGCAGCAAAAGCCCCAACTATCAAAGACCCCCATCCTAGGTAACCGAGAATAGCTCCGATTACCGCCGCAAGTTTCACGTCCCCGAATCCCATTCCAGCTGGATAAACCAGGGCCATTATCAGGTAGAACGTGAACAAAATGGCCGCTCCAGCGATAGCCCAAACAAGGCTCCACCAGTTGCCAGTACCCAGACTTGCTAGCGCAAGTAGAACGATAATTACCAAAATCGATGGCACGACGATAACGTTCGGTAGCTTCTTTGTGTCAATGTCAATCAACGAAAGCGCGATCGAAACGCAAGCAAAGTACAACAGTGCCGGCAATAGCCACAAGCCACTCGAGATTGTGGTTGACCAGAGCGTCAGCAAAACAAAAGTTGATGCCGTCGCGAACTCAACCAATGGGTATCGAAATGAAATCGGTTGACCGCAGTCGCGACACTTTGCCCGAAGGAGTAACCAAGAGACAATTGGGATGTTATCCCTGCCTCTAATTGGATGCTCGCAATTCGGGCACGCGCTCGGTGGGTGTGCGATCGACATTCCCTGCGGGACCCTCCAGATCACTACGTTCAGGAATGATCCAATCGCTAATCCGAGCACGCCAAGGATCGTCGCAATAAGAGCGACAAGACCAACGTCGAGATCAGCGATAACTACCGTCCGGATTCATTGCCGCGGGGGTATCCATCCAAGTTGTGACCCCGTAGGTCGTTGTATCAGGGTTCAAGAACTTCGGAGGGGCGGTGTATTTGAATCGCGGGTCATAGTTGTAATCCTTGACATAACCGTTGACGATAACGCCCCCACTTGATGTACCTACTGGTCCGCGGAACTTCTGCGCGATCGCACCCTTAACTGTCAAGGTCCCGCGCTTCCCGGTGTACTCGTAGTTTTGAACTTGGAACGTGTGAGCGACGGAAATGATTGCGGCATCTATTTCACGGTCGCTTCCGCTCAGAAGCTTGTCCCCATATCGGTCCATCGGATTCCAAACCCAGACGGCATTGTTTCCAACGAGCCCGAGTACGTCGGTGCTTGAGTTCGAATAGGTTATATCGCCGGTCACATAAACATAGTTCTCGGCCGCGAAAGTAACCTTGCCATGTGTTGTACCGCGAATGAACAAGTCCCCATTTCTGCACCCATATGCGCTAGTTGAGGCGGACTCGTTACTAATGGGATACCCGAGGCTATTACCGCGGTAGGCACAGCTTGGCCGGCCCGATTCATACGTTCCCCAATAGTTGGGATCCGAACTAACTGTCGGGACATTCTGTATGTAAACCATGTTCTTGTCAGGAACCGTGATAGTTGCCCCCGAAGAAGACTTCAAGTCCGCTATCGAACCGCACATTGCCGGAGTGGTGCCGCTAGTTGCTGGATCCCCTGCGATCTGGGTTTTCTTTGTCCATGGTGACTTTACCGTCATGGTGCCGTTGGAATTCAGCACCACCGATGTTGGTCCCGTGTACAAGCAACCCGGGCTCGGAACTCCATTAGCAGTCAAATCACTGCGAGTCTCTCGCTTCATTTTCGCGTTGGTTGATGGCATTCCAACTGTGGGTGAATAGGCAATGCCACTCGAGAAACTCGCAGTACCGCATCCAGATGGAATGTCGTAGAGCCTTCCACCTGATGGCGAACTGTTTGACGTGGTTACAGCGCCATTGAAAGTGGCTTCACAAATGTACAAGGTGTCATTCGAGTGCAACGGACCGTTAACGACGTCGTTCTTTCCGAATTGAATCTTCGTGCAACTAGTTGATCTACCTGCCCACTCGTATTTGACGCAAGAACTGCTCTCTCCACTGATTTCAGGATCCTGAATCTCGTAATCCGTGAAGTATAAGAAGTCGATGAAACCAGTTTGTCGAAGGTCAGCTACCAGACTTCTTGTCACCCCATTTACTAGCCCAGTAGCCCTAACTCGAATAATTCCGGTCTCTAAATACTCGGTTGTGTTGACTTCATAGCGAAACTTTGCCTTGCCGCCACTCCCCGCAACTGTCGCCCATGTGCCGGTAGTGCCAATTCCGAATGCCGGATTTTCTTGAGTGCCCGTCGGCAAAATCAAACTGCTACCGGTACTGAAGTTCGCGGAGGGATTTCCGTACTGCATGTAAAAACTGTCATTGGACAGTCGACTCTGATACTCGTCAATACCCGCATAGGCCGCAGAGAGTGCGGAGTTCCAGGCTTGATCTTGGCGCGCCTTCATCGTGCCGCTGATCGCTGATGTCGCTAGCACGGTCGCAAGAATCATCAACACCATGCCGATTCCGATAACAACTACAAGCACGTAACCGTGTTCTGAGTTACCCAGGCGAGATTTCAATAGACTTAACATTTCACTGCCCTGTCCTGTTGATACCAACATTTGGCATACCGATGACATTCTCGAATTTCACCGGATTTCCCGCGTTTGCATCATTTGACTTCAACTTGATTGACACCTTGATCGCTGCCACTGATTGACGTTGTGCAAGAGTAAGGCCGGCATTTGGAACCGTGAGTGGATTGTTGTCCGAATCAAGGTATGTGAATAGCTTTGCTTCAGTTCCCGATGACGGAATGAGAGCTCCAGTGAGAATCTGACTCGACGATGATGTTGCGTAGAAACCCCAGAAACCAGGCGACATCTCATAGGAGTCATAGCGGACTTCAATGAGCCTTCCCGATCCATCGATTGAGAATTGCACTTTAACCGGTTGCGGAGAAGACGGGTTCACCCTCAAATATGAAATGAGGATCAGCTGATCATTCTTCGCGAGAACAATCGCCGGATCGTTAATCGCTTGACCTTGAACGGGGTTTGTTGCTGAGAATCGAATCGCACTTGAAAGTTCGTTGAGGCCCAACGAGGCTGCCTTCGTGCTGATATTGACGGACTTACCTAGGCTCGTAGCTTGACCGGCGTTAATGAAAACGTTTGTCGCAATCACCATGATTATTGCTGTCACTACCGTCGCGACAAGGATTTCTACAAGAGTGATCCCTGACTCATTTCGAGCCAAAGCCCGGAATCTCGAAAAGAAGCCGATCATGGCACTACCGGCCTTGGATCGAAGGTCACGACGTCACCCGAAACGTGTGCGTTCGTGTGAAAGTGCATTGATGACGCAGGAATAAGTTGAGCATTACCCCCCGACGAATTAGTGGAGTAGAACTTCCAAGAGCCGTACGGCAATGTCAAGTCGGGAGTCGAGACCCCTTCTTTATATGAGCCGAACTTGTATGTCATCGAAATGTCGCAGCCAGGATTTCCGCTGTCGGTCGGTCCAACTGACTCTGATACCGCTTTTACCCACCAGTAAGTTCCACCAGAACGACTCGGAATTGGAACTCCGACCACTCCCATTCCTAAGTGAGAAATATCAGCGGTGGCACCAGGAACGGCAGCAACCGGTGGTGGCCGAACACCGTTGTCGTAGTTGACTGAATCGGTTGTACCGGCAACCCACTCTCCAGGATCAACGGCTTTGCAGATTGTGGCGGGGGTTGCTGGATCGTTGTATACACCGGCCAAGATTGTGTAGCCGGCTGGGAATGGGAAGCGCACGACGTTTGCTGGTGCGTTTGTTGCCAAACTTGTGCCGTAAGTGCTCAAGAAGCTGACATCCAGTCCAGCTGGAACGTCTACCGGTCCGCCGGTGTAGTTATTCAAGTAGTCGATCGGGAATGTTGCACCTTGGTCCAAAGTCATCATTGCCGCGGAGGCAGCGCTTGCTTCGACGCTGACGATAGTTGAAGGGGTCTCGTTTTGGTTAACATCGACGTAACCACTCTTCGAAACGGTCACGTTGTAATTTCCAGGCTGGACTTTCAATGCATAAGTGCAACCTTCAGAGTCAGTCACTTCGGGTTGTGCATCTAACGCAACGGCGCCATTTGCAGGACTACCCGGGACGACTTGAACGGTGGCCCCCACAACCGGATTCCCACCCGAGTCAGTAACTGAAATCAACACGGTACCGAGAGCCGGATCATTGATGCGAACTCCGGGATCTATAAGCGTGTCAGAGGTAATCGGTTTAGAAAGCGACGTCATCCCGCTCCAAGTGACAGAGACGTTTACACGCTTGTAGCGCAAGACACCTCCACCAATCCCGCATCTCTGGTCAACACCTGGATCGGACACCCACTTTGCGGTCCTGCTAATTGTGTAAGTGACTCCGTTGATGACGGTTGTCGTCACCTTACTTTGCAAGTTGAAAAGATTGTCGATCGAACGGCTCAAGTCGATTTCTTGAGTTGCGAGGTTTGCCGCTTGTTCCCTCGCGGTAGAGTCTTTCGTCAAATTCATGGAGGCGAGCAGGGTATAACTTATGCCAGTCGCGATGAGCGCGAACACCATCATTGCGACGATCACTTCGACTATGCCGAAGCCCGACTCCTCGGATCTTCTCAATCGCACAGAACTTAGGATCATGGTCAATTCACCCCTTGAGCCTTGATTTGGATACTCTACTACCGGATGTACCCGATAGGTAAGTGTTCAAGATAACCCCAACATGATTGTGGGGCGCTACCACAAGTAGCGCCCCACAATTTAGAACTATTAGCTCCTAGGAACAAGTAGCCCCTGATTTAACTCCCTGGTCATCGCTTACGTGGAACGCGTGCCCAGTGGTAGCTGTCGCTGCAATGCAGAATGCCTGTCCAACTGCCGTAGGAGCAGTACCAACGAATGCGATCGATCCGTTAACACCGTTGCCCTGAGTGAAGCCGTAGCTCCCAAGAGCCGCGACGCTAAGGGTCGGAGCAGTGGTTGCACCATCGGTGAAGTATGCAACTACAGCAATCTTCGCGTTTGCGAGGTCAGACTTGACACTGCTGTCAGTCGCCGACTGCTGAACACCGATGTACACCGGAATTGCGATTGCGGCAAGGATGCCGATGATGATGACAACGACCAAAAGCTCGATGAGGGTGAAGCCCTCTTCGCGCTTCAAGCCAGCGCGCCGTTCGTTTAGCGCCTTGTTGATGCGAAGTAGCATTTTTTCTCTTCCTGTCTGTCTAGACATTTGTTAAGGACAGGGCCCCCAATTCGACCCCCATCAATATCATCTACTGAATTTTCATTGCCCATAATCCCACAAAGTGGGGACATGGCGGAAGAAAATACCCCCATTTATGGGGACAAACGCATGTAGTTACGACTTGTTTATTACCGTGAAGATATTAAAGATCGGCAAATACAGTGCGACGCTCATTCCACCGACTACCACACCGAGGAACGCAATCATAAGTGGTTCGATCGCGGCTGTAAGTTGCTCCGTAGCCGCATGAACTTCATCGTCATAAAAGTCGGCTACCTTCTCAAGCATTTGCTCAAGCGCACCAGCATCTTCACCTACAGAAATCATTTGAGTAACCATCGACGGAAAGATTGGCTCAGCTGCGAGTGGTTCGGCGATAGTTCGTCCCTGTCTGACTGATTCCGCAACTTTCCTCAACGCTTCCTCAACCACCCAGTTTCCAGAAGTCTCGCCCACAATCTTCAGAGCTTGGAGAATCGGAACGCCCGCAGCCATCATTGCCGCAAAGTTTCGACTGAAGCGTGCAATCGCAATCTTCTTAAACAGCTTTCCGAAAACTGGCAACTTGATCTTCCAAGGGTCGACTGCCTTACGTACCCGCTCGGTGTTTTTATTCTTGTTCCACCAAATGGAGAACAACACGATGATGACGATCAGAAGGGGAGTCACCCACCACATGATGCTTGACAGGAATACAAGGATTTGGGTCGGCCAAGGAAGAGAGCTCCCATAGCCTTCAAACATCTTCTTAAACACTGGGACGATAAAAATGAGCATCGCAACTACGGCAAGAATTGCCATGAAAAAGACAATCACCGGGTAGGTCATCGCCGACTTGATCGTCTGGCGCAGCTTCACCTCGTTCTCGAAGTTCGTAGCAACTGACAGCAGAGCGTTGTCAAGGAACCCACCGGTCTCACCGGCACGAATGAGGCTAATCATGATTGGAGGGAACACAACCGAGTGCCTAGCAACGGCATCAGAAAGTGAAGATCCAGACTCAACTTCTCGAGTAATTGAACCGAGAATGCGCTTCAACTCCGGTCCAGGTGTTTGATCTGTGATGATTGTTAGCGCGCGAAGCAGAGACAACCCCGAACTGATCATGGTCGCAAGCTGCCGGGTCATTACTGCGAGCTCTTTGAGCTTGACCTTCTTTCCGAGACCCCCAAATTTGATCTCCATTTGTAGGCCGGTGCCGCCCGTTGATTCTTCAATGGAAATCGGCGTGATGCCCATTGTCCGCAACCGATTAGAGACTGCGCTTTCGGTAGCGGCGTCAATGCGGCCCTTAACAACCTTCCCTTCGGCGTCCTTGCCTTTGTAGGTATAAGTCGCATTTGCAGATGCCAACTTAGCGACCCTTTCTCGCGAACGCCTCACCGAATTCGGCAGCAGCAGCAGCCATTTCGCCCGCTATATTTCCTGCGCCAGGATCTGCACGATGGATCAGGTGCTTAATTGCATCAAGATCGTGGGCTTTTTCGAGAGCTGCCGCGTGAGTAATCTTGCCCCGGTCAACCAATTCGGCAAGGTGCTGGTCCATAGTGAACATTCCTTGATCACGACCGGCTTGAAGTGCCGTCAAAATCTGGTACGTCTTTCCTTCACGAATTAGGTTCGAAATTGCCGGAGTCATGACAAGCACCTCGGTTGCAACGACACGCCCCTTGCCACTTGCAGACTTGATGAGGGTCTGACAGACAACTCCCTGAAGCGTTGCCGCCAACTGAACGCGAACTTGATCCTGCTGGTGGGGAGGGAACACATCAATGACACGGTCAATCGTCTGGGCAGAATCTTGAGTGTGCAATGTTGCGAACACTAAGTGACCGGTTTCCGCCGCAGTCAATGCAACCTGAATCGTCTCTAGGTCTCGAAGCTCACCGATCAGGATCACATCTGGGTCTTGACGAAGTACGTGCTTTAGCGCCTGATTGAAGCTGTGAGTGTCACTGCCAACCTCACGCTGGTTTATCAGCGAGCGCTTGTTTGCGTGCATAAACTCGATCGGATCCTCGACAGTGACGATATGGTCTGTGCGAGTTCGGTTTACGAGGTCAACCAACGCGGCGAGGGTCGTCGACTTACCTGAACCCGTCGGGCCGGTAATCAACACAAGTCCACGAGCCAAAGTCGCAAACCTCGCAACCGTATCGGGGACCCCAAGTGCTTCAAGCGGTTTGATTTCGGTCGGTATCAAACGGAAGGCGCCACCAATGGCATCCCTCTGTCGGTAATAGTTGACACGAAACCTCGCGTTGGCGGAGATAGCAAAACCGAAATCGAGCTCCAATTCCTGCTCGAACCGTGATCGCTGCGAATCGGTCAACAAACTAAGTAGTGCCGAAGTTACCCGCTTGCGATCCCAAACCGTTGAACCTTCAACAGGAGTCAACGACCCATCGACACGCAGCATCGGCGGAGCATTTGACGTCACATGGAGATCGGATGCTGTAACCCTCACTACTTCTTGAAGCGCAGCAAGCAAATCCGCATCCGCACCAGGGTGGGGCTGATAACCGGTCTCAACCGCGCCTCTAGGATCAATGTCCTGCAAAAGCGTGTCGCGAGAAGGAGGTGCCATTCTGGGTGTAGACGGCACTTCGGGTGCTTGCGCCACGGTCTGCGGCTGCTGCGGAGTCGGTGCAGGTTGAACGGGAGTTGAAGCCGTTGGCACGCTTGCCGCAGGCATGGCCGTAGCCGCAGGAGCATATTGAGGTGGTGGCATCGGAGGAAGTGTGGTCGATGACGGAGGTGCCGTCGGCACACTCTGAGTTGACGGCGAAGCAGTTGGCATAGTCGGAACCGCACCCGTCATCGGCGGTGGTGCACTCTGATATGCCGGCTGAACGGGTACCGATGCAGTTGGAGCGGAAGCTTGGGCTGCGGGTGCGAAAGTCGACTTTGGAACGGGGAACTCATCCCCTCCATCCATCACCGGAATTTCATGTACTTGCTTGCTCATTTGTTTTCCCCCAAAAACTTGCGTTCACTCAAGCGACAACTCTAAGGATTTCCTCTATTGAAGTAAGTCCCATTTGTGCTTTTCGCCAACCGTCAGATCGCAATGGAATCATTCCTTGCGCCTGCGCGGTCCTACTAATTTCAGCTGCCGAAGCCCGGTCGACAGCTAACCTTTCGATCTCTTCCGAAACTGACATAACTTCATGCACAGCGATTCGGCCACGATATCCCGTACCGGAACATGTCTGGCAGCCGACAGGCCGGAATAAGGTCGGAATTGGTTGCGTTGGGTCAAAACCAACGCGCAACGAAGTGAGCTCCGCGGGGTTTGGCTGGTAGGCGGTCTTGCATCTGTCGCAAAGCCTGCGCGCAAGACGCTGAGCAACAACGCAGTCAAGAGCAGAGCCGACCAAGAACGGTTCAATATCCATTTCCGTCAACCGTGTCACAGCACTCGGGGCGTCGTTGGTGTGCAAGGTGGAAAGCACCAAGTGACCTGTAAGTGCCGCTTCGATTGCGATCTGGGCAGTCTCCTGGTCACGGATCTCACCAATCAGAACCACATCCGGGTCCGAACGAAGAATGCTTCGAAGCGCGCTCGCGAAGGTGAGGCCAGCCTTTGGATTGACTTGCACTTGGTTGATGCCAGGCATCCGGTACTCGACCGGATCCTCAACTGTGATGACATTGATTTCAGGCTTGGCGATCGCGTGAAGCGTCGTATATAAGGTCGTCGACTTTCCAGAACCGGTTGGCCCCGTAACCAAGATCATTCCGTAGGGCTTTGTGAACGAATTGCGAAACGCGTTCATGTTTTCGTCAAGCATTGCCAGATCGTTCAGTGACATTGCTGACTCGGCGTTGTCAAGAATACGCATGACGACCTTTTCGCCCCACACGGTGGGAAGCGTCGCAACACGTAAGTCAATCTTTCGACCACCGTGGCTGACGGACATGCGACCGTCTTGAGGTCTGCGGCGCTCAGCAATATCGATGTCGCTCATGATCTTGAGGCGCGAAATTACACCGTTCTGAATCGCCTTTGGCGCCTGCTGCATTTCGTGAAGCACACCGTCGATGCGATACCTGACATTGAAGTGGCGTTCGGCAGGCTCAATGTGGATGTCAGAGGCACGGTCTTGAATCGCCTGACTGATAAGCAGATTCACAAAACGAACGATCGGTGCGTCATCTTGCTGTGGCTCATTTTGACCGGCCAGAGCAAGCTCGGCTCCGGAACTTTCTTGCTCAAGCTCTGTTGTCAGGTCGCTTAGCTCGCCATCTGCACGGTGGAAACGGTCGATCGCACTGAGCAAGTCGCTGCGCTCGGCAACGACGAGATGAATTTGCATTCTTGTCGCCGCGCGCACGTCGTCAATAGCAAAGACGTTGCCGGGGTCTACCATGGCAAGGGTTAGGGAGTCCTCGCTCAAGGCGATTGGCAATACTTCGTGGCGACGGCAAAGCGACGCTGCAACCATTGAGACTGCAGTGCGATCGACCGGGTATTCAAGCAACTCAACAAACGGTAATCCCGCTTGAGCTGCACGTGCGGATGCCACCTGCGCTTCGGTGAGTATTCCCTCTTCGACTAACTTTCGAACGGAAAGCTCTTCCTCGCCCCAGCCACCTGGCATGCTGTCAAGGGCTTCGATGGGCATTACCCCACGCAGGATCAGAATTTCAGTAAGTGAAGCCACGGAACTCCCCCCTAAAGTTGTTCCAAATTGAATGCCTCCACATCGGGTGAGGTGGAAATTACGGCATCGAACAAATAATCTAACCCCTCGGCGTGTCTTCGCGCTACTCCCGTTATTGGGGGGTATAAACAAAATCCGCGTCAAAGCCCGATTAAAGGCTCTGACGCGGCTTTTTGTTTACTTAGATTCTTGCCCTAGCTGTAGTTGCCGGGGAAGTAGTCATCGCTCGTGAACGTGTCAAAATCCACGAAGGATAAGTCGGCTTCACTGTATGAGGACTCGTCGGCAAAGATGCGGTTTGGATACCTTTCCGCCTTCGCCTCTTCAGTGGCCTCAACCGTAACGTTTCGGTAGAGCGGCAATCCGGTACCTGCCGGAATGAGCTTTCCGATGATCACGTTCTCCTTTAGTCCAACTAGCGGATCCGACTTGCCCTCCATGGCGGCCTGGGTCAGGACTCTAGTGGTCTCTTGGAACGAGGCGGCCGACAACCAAGACTCGGTTGCCAGCGAAGCCTTGGTGATACCCATGACCTCTTGGCGTGCCGAGGCTGTCTTTCGACCCTCAGTCAAGGCGGCGCGGTTCAACTCGTTGTACCTTGAACGATCAACCAATTCACCCGGCAGCAAGCCGGTGTCGCCATGGTCAACCACGGTCACCTTGCGAAGCATTTGGCGCACAATGACTTCGATGTGCTTGTCGTGAATCGGCACACCTTGCGAGCGGTAAACACCTTGCACTCCGCCAACGAGGTGTTCTTGGACTGCGCGCATACCACGAACTCGCAAAACTTCTTTCGGATCGACAGCGCCAACATGGAATTGCTGACCGAGTTCGACGTGTTGTCCATCTTCAACGAGCAAAGTTGCGCGCTTTAGAACCGGGTAGGCGATTTCTTCGTCACCGTTATCCGGAACCAGAATCACCTTTCGACCCTTCTCGGTGTCCTCGATGCGAACTTTTCCGGCTGCTTCCGCAATCGGGCTCGCACCCTTAGGCGAACGCGCTTCGAACAGTTCGGTAACTCTTGGCAGACCCTGAGTGATGTCATCAGCGGATGCAACACCACCCGTGTGGAAGGTACGCATCGTCAACTGCGTGCCAGGTTCACCAATTGACTGGGCGGCAATAATTCCAACTGCCTCACCAATGTCAACGAGCTTTCCGGTTGCAAGAGAGCGACCATAGCAGGCTGCGCATACTCCGACTGAGGACTCACAAGTAAGAACCGAACGGACCTTTACCTTTGTGATTCCGGCTTCGATCAGCTTGGAGATCATCACATCGCCAACGTCTTCACCGGCACCTGCAATGACTTCACCCTTCGCGTTGACCGCGTCTTCTGCGAGGCTTCGAGCGTAAAGCGAGTTCTCTATGTTTGCGTCGCGAACCAAAACTCCTTCAGCGTTCGCAGAAGCAACACCGAGCTCTAGTCCCTTTGAAGTTCCACAGTCATCTTCACGGATAATGACATCCTGAGACACATCCACTAGTCGCCTGGTCAGGTAACCGGAGTCGGCGGTACGCAACGCCGTGTCGGCAATTCCCTTTCGAGCGCCGTGAGTTGCGATGAAGTACTCCGCAACCGAAAGTCCCTCACGGTAACTAGAGAGAATCGGTCTTGGGATGATTTCACCCTTCGGGTTTGAAACCAAACCACGCATACCGGCAATCTGACGAACCTGCATCCAGTTTCCACGGGCACCCGAAGTCACCATGCGGAAGATGTTGTTATCTACCGGGAAGTTGTCTTCCATTGCCTTGGCAACTTGGGCAGTGGCCTTGTTCCAGATTTCGATAAGTTCTTGCCTGCGCTCGGCGTCGGTTGTTAGACCTTTTTCGAACTGGCTTTGAACTTTCGCCGCCTGCTTCTCGTAGCCTTCAATGATTTGACGCTTGTTGGCGGGGGTGAGCATATCGGAAAGTGCGACAGTGACCCCGGACCTTGTAGCCCAGTGGAAGCCGGCATCCTTGATCTTGTCAAGCGTTGCGGCCACTTCGACTTTTTGGTAACGCTCAGCCAAGTCATTAACGATTGCTGAAAGCTTGCCCTTGTCGGTGATTGCCTCGACGTACGGGTAGTCCTCAGGAAGTGTCTCGTTGAACAGTGCGCGGCCGAGAGTGGTCTCGACCAGTACCGGTCCGGCGCTGTAACCTTCGGGCGCTAGGCCTTCCTCGAACACGACATCATTCATGCGGATCTTTACCTTGGCATTCAAATGCAAGGTGCCTTGATCCTTCGCCATGATTGCTTCTGCGACTGAAGAAAATACTCTGCCTTCACCGACCACACCTTCTTTGAGGGTAGTCAGGTGGTGAAGACCGATGATCATGTCCTGGGTTGGGAGCGTGACCGGTCGACCGTCCGACGGCTTGAGAATGTTGTTCGAGGCGAGCATCAGCACTCGAGCTTCTGCCTGTGCCTCCACCGAAAGTGGCAAGTGCACAGCCATCTGGTCGCCATCGAAGTCGGCGTTGAACGCGGCACACACGAGAGGGTGAAGCTGGATTGCTTTTCCTTCAACGAGTTGCGGTTCGAACGCTTGGATGCCGAGGCGGTGCAAAGTTGGAGCACGGTTCAGCAACACTGGACGCTCACGAATGAGATCTTCCAAAACATCCCAAACCTGCGGGCGGCTGCGCTCAACCATGCGCTTTGCGCTCTTGATGTTCTGAGCGTGACCCAAGTCGATGAGCTTCTTGATCACAAACGGCTTGAACAATTCAAGCGCCATTTGCTTCGGAAGACCACACTGATGCAATTTCAACTGCGGGCCAACAACAATTACTGAACGGCCAGAGTAGTCAACGCGCTTACCCAGCAAGTTCTGGCGGAATCGCCCTTGCTTTCCCTTGAGCATGTCGCTTAGAGACTTCAACGCGCGGTTACCCGTGCCAGTAACCGGGCGACCACGACGACCGTTGTCAAACAGAGCGTCAACTGCTTCTTGAAGCATGCGCTTCTCGTTGTTGACGATGATTTCCGGCGCATTCAAGTCGAGCAGTCTGCGAAGACGGTTATTGCGGTTTATGACTCTGCGGTAAAGGTCGTTTAGGTCGCTAGTAGCAAAACGTCCACCGTCCAGTTGAACCATTGGGCGAAGCTCCGGCGGAATGACCGGTACAACTTCAAGCACCATTGCGTCTGGCGAGTTTCCAGTTTGAAGGAACGAGTTCACGACACGAAGGCGCTTGATAGCGCGAATCTTCTTTTGCCCGCGACCGTTCGCGATTTCATCGTGAAGGGCTTCCGACTCTTTTTCCAAATCGAATGCTTGCAGTCTGCGTTGGATCGCTTCTGCACCCATGTATGCCTCAAAGTAGGTGCTGTAGCGGTCCTGAAGTTCGTGGAAAACCGCATCCTCAGCTTTCAAGTCACCAACTTTGAGGTTGCGGAAGTCATCCCACACCCTTTGCAATTGAGCAACCTGGTCGTCATAGGATTTGCGAGTCTGGGCGAGCTCTTTCTCGGCAACTTCGCGGACCTTACGCTTCTGGTCCGACTTGGCACCTTCAGCCTCTAAAGCCGCTGTCTCTTCTTCCAGCTTCTTCATCCGCTCGGCGATGCGCGCGTCACGCTCGTTTTCGAGAGTCTTGATTTCTAGGTTGATCTCGTTTTCGAGTCCGGGTAGGTCGTCGTGACGGCCTTCCTCATCGACCGAAATAACCATGTATGCGGCGAAGTAGATTACTTTCTCGAGGTCTTTCGGTGCCATGTCGAGTAAGTAACCCAGCCGGCTCGGCACTCCCTTGAAGTACCAAATGTGGGTTACTGGCGCGGCCAACTCAATGTGGCCCATGCGCTCACGCCGAACTGAGGACTTTGTAACCTCAACTCCACAACGCTCACACACGATTCCTTTGAATCGAACGCGCTTGTATTTTCCACAAGAGCATTCCCAGTCACGGGAGGGTCCGAAGATTTGCTCTCCGAACAATCCGTCGCGTTCCGGCTTAAGCGTGCGGTAGTTGATGGTCTCTGGCTTTTTCACCTCACCGTGCGACCATTTGCGGATGTCATCCGCCGTTGCAAGTCCAATACGAAGCTCATCAAAAGTGGTGGCGTCGAGCAATTTATCTCCTAGTGCCTTGTTTCGAATTCTTTGCTTACCCGGTTCAGATCTCGTCAATCGACGAGTTCTCGAACCTGGCGGAAATGTTGATGCCGAGTTCTTCGGCAGCGCGGAAGACTTCATCGTCGGTGTCCTTCAGGCTGACCGTTTGGCCATCCGCTGAAAGCACTTCTACGTTTAGGCAGAGCGATTGCATCTCTTTCATGAGCACCTTGAATGACTCTGGGATGCCCGGTTCCTGAATGTTCTCGCCCTTGACGATCGCCTCGTACACTTTCACGCGACCAAGGATGTCGTCAGACTTGATTGTTAGAAGCTCCTGTAGTGCGTAAGCCGCTCCGTATGCTTCGAGCGCCCACACTTCCATCTCACCGAAGCGCTGTCCACCGAACTGCGCCTTTCCACCTAGCGGTTGCTGGGTGATCATCGAGTATGGACCGGTCGAACGGGCGTGAATCTTGTCGTCAACCAAGTGGTGCAACTTCAAGATGTACATGTACCCGACCGAAACCGGGTCAGGGAATGGCTCACCGCTTCTACCGTCAAACAACAGGGTCTTACCCGTGCCACCGATAAGGCGGTTGCCGTCTCTAGTCACATTTGTCGAGTCAAGCAATCCGACGATTTCTTCTTCGTCGGCACCATCGAATACCGGGGTAGCCAGCTTGGTGCCCGGCGCGACGGAATACGCTTCCTCCGACAAGTGCTGCGCCCACTTTGGCTTGCCCTTGATTTCCCAACCTTGCTTGGCTGCCCAACCGAGGTGGGTTTCAAGTACCTGACCGAAGTTCATGCGCCCAGGGATACCTAGCGGGTTCAAGATCACATCGACCGGAGTTCCATCCTCCAAGAACGGCATGTCTTCGACCGGAAGGATCTTGGCGATAACACCCTTGTTTCCGTGTCGACCGGCGAGCTTGTCACCTTCGGTGATCTTGCGCTTTTGGGCGATAAACACGACTACGCGCTGGTTCACACCGGAGCCGAGTTCGTCATCCCCATCTTCGTTGTCAAACACCTTGACTCCGATGATGGTTCCCTCTTCACCGTGCGGAACCTTAAGGCTTGTGTCGCGCACTTCGCGGCTCTTTTCGTTGAAGATCGCGCGAAGTAGTCGTTCTTCAGCCGAAAGCTCGGTTTCACCCTTCGGGGTAACCTTTCCAACCAAAATGTCGCCTGGGCGAACTTCGGCGCCGATTCGGATGATCCCTCGCTCGTCCAGATCAGCCAGAAGTTCTGGGCTTACATTCGGCAGGTCGCGAGTGATTTCCTCTTTACCGAGCTTGGTGTCACGAGCATCAACCTCGTATTCCTCAATGTGAATCGAGGAGAGCACATCATCACGAACCAGGTTCTGGCTGAGGATAATCGCGTCCTCGAAGTTGTGGCCTTCCCAAGGCATGAACGCAACAAGCAGGTTCTTACCCAACGCAAGCTCACCGTTGTCGGTTGCAGGGCCATCTGCGATGACCTCGCCCTCTTCGATTCGGTCTCCAGCGTTCACGACAACACGGTTGTTGTAACTTGTGCCCTGATTGGAGCGATCGAACTTGCGAAGGTAGTAATCCTGCGTGCCACCCTCATCAAGCATCACCGTAACGACATCGGCCGAGACCTCGGAGACAACTCCAGCCTTGTCAGCCGTAATGACATCCCCGGCATCGATAGCCGCGTAACCTTCCATACCGGTTCCAACGAGCGGGGCTTCGCTAAGCAAAAGCGGCACCGCTTGACGTTGCATGTTCGCGCCCATAAGTGCGCGGTTTGCATCGTCGTGCTCGAGGAACGGGATGAGGGATGTCGCTACCGAGACCATCTGACGGGGGGAGACATCCATGTAGCCGATCTCGTCGGCCGGGAACAAGTCGACCTCGCCGCCCTTCGAACGCGCCAACACACGGTCTTCGGCGAAGTGCCCATCTTCTCGCAGTGGAGCGTTTGCCTGGGCGACAATGTGCTCGTCTTCTTCACTCGCGGTTAGGTAATCGATCGCGTCGGTCACCTTACCCTTTGTGACTCGACGATACGGAGTCTCAATGAACCCGAACGAGTTGATCCTTGCGAAAGACGCGAGCGAACCAATGAGTCCAATGTTTGGACCTTCTGGCGACTCGATTGGGCACATGCGGCCGTAGTGCGAAGGGTGAACGTCACGAACTTCAACTCCCGCACGTTCACGGCTAAGTCCACCAGGACCCAGAGCATTCAAGCGGCGCTTGTGGGTAAGACCAGCAAGCGGGTTGTTTTGGTCCATGAACTGCGACAACTGGCTGGTTCCGAAGAACTCTTTGATCGCCGCAACAACCGGGCGGACGTTGATAAGAGTCTGCGGAGTAATCGCCTCAATGTCTTGAGTTGTCATACGCTCGCGAACCACGCGCTCCATGCGGGAAAGTCCCGTGCGAACCTGGTTCTGGATCAATTCACCAACCGAACGGATGCGACGGTTTCCGAAGTGGTCAATGTCGTCAGTGTCCAGTCGAATGTCGACCTTCTTGCCGTCACGGACACCAGGAATCGACCTTTGGCCTTCGTGCAAAGCAACCAAGTACTTGATGGTTGCAAGGATGTCTTCTTGAGTAAGCACCGAAACCGAAATCGGTGTTTCGAGACCCAACTTGCGGTCAATCTTGTAGCGACCAACTTTTGCAAGGTCGTATCTCTTCGGGTTGAAGTAGAAGTTGTCCAAGAGCGCGCGGGCGGCTTCTGCAGCAACCTGTTCGCCTGGACGCAACTTGCGGTAGATGTCCTTTAGCGCATCCTCTTTAGTGAGGATTGCGGCATCCTTTTCAAGAGTTGCCTCGATGGACGCGTACCCCTTGAACGCTTCACGGATCTCTTCTGAAGTCATTCCAAGGGCTTTTAGGAACACCGTTACCGACTGCTTGCGCTTGCGGTCGATTCTCACGCCGACCTGATCACGACGGTCGATCTCGAACTCCAGCCATGCTCCACGGCTAGGAATGATTCGAGCGGAGTAAATGTCTTTGTCGGAAGCTTTCTCGGCCGCGCGGTCAAAGTAAACACCAGGGGAGCGAACGAGTTGAGAAACAACAACGCGCTCGGTTCCGTTAATGACGAACGTGCCCTTCGGGGTCATCAATGGGAAGTCGCCCATGAACACTGTCTGAGTCTTGATCTCGCCAGTGTTGTGATTCATGAACTCGGCTTCAACATAAAGCGGGGCGGAGTAGGTCTTACCCTTCTCCTTGCACTCATCAATTGAGTACTTTCGCTCTTCAAGGAACGGGTTTGTGAACGAGAGTTGCATGGTTGCGCCGAGGTCTTCGATCGGCGAAATCTCTTCGAAGATTTCCTCAAGACCACTGTGAGCCGGCAAGTCAACTCGACCGCTTGCCTTGGCTTTTTCGAGCCGCTCAGTCCATTGGCTACTGCCGACTAGCCAATCAAAGCTCTCTGTTTGAAGTGAGAGCAGATCGGGCACAGTCAAAGTGTCAGTGATCTTCGCGAAAGAAAGCCGCTGAGCTGAGCGGCCATTCTTTGGGGTCTTCTTGGATGAATTGGTTGAGGATGCGTTGCGCGCAGCAGCCAAGGAAGTTACCTCCGGTGCCATAAAAACATGGCTGTATAAGTTGGATGGTGGACTTTGCCTCTCACCAGAGCCTCAAAGGGTCAAGCTCAAAACTTTGGGTTTCGAGCAAGCGCAGCCGACCACAATATGAAGGCAGAGATCCTCTGGGAGCGCAAAGAACAACTATAGGACGAATTTGATAACTTGTCCAGAAAAATCTTGACCAAACCCTGAATCTAGGTTATAAACCGTTCTTCTTCTTGAAAGCCATGGCAGCGAGCGCCTCCCAAATGAGCCCGTGAGCATTGTTGATTGTCAAGTCGGCGTGATCATACGCAGGGGCAACCTCCATGACATCCATCGCAACGACGGGAGTATCAAGCACGATTTGACGCACAACTCTAAGCAAATCGATTGGCGCGAAACCACCCGGGGCTGGAGTTCCAGTAGCTGGCGCGAAGCCCGGGTCTAGTACATCGATATCAATTGAAAGGTAGATGACGTCCGGGCCATCGAGTGCCTCTGCAATGACATCCTTCATGACTGCCGTTGCGCCTCGTTCCCAAACTTCCTGCATTGGATGGTGTTTGAGGCCGTTGTCGCGCATCCATTTTTGGTCTTCCTCGCCGGGCCAATAACCTCGAAGTCCGACCTGGATGAAGTTCTCGCCGGGAATTGCACCGGATTCAATGAGCCTGCGCAT
Source organism: Cryobacterium sp. (assembly GCA_019639015.1). Taxonomy (GTDB): domain Bacteria; phylum Actinomycetota; class Actinomycetes; order Actinomycetales; family Microbacteriaceae; genus Terrimesophilobacter. Next base: position 18,078 of record JAHBSS010000015.1, read on the forward strand.
CGGGGAGCCGTGGCTAGCGAGGTTACCGTCGATATGTTCTGCCGTGTCGGCGTGAGCATCAAAATGAATCATTCCAACCTTGCCGAATCCATGATGCTCGGCAACCGCTGTAGCGGCTGGCCAAGTGATTGAGTGGTCACCGCCGAGGATGATCGGTGTGATTCCCCGACTGGCGATCTCCCACACGCGATCGTGGATTGCGGCTTTTGAAGGTTCCCACATTCCATGGCTCATGATTGCGTCACCGTAGTCGATCACCTCAAGGTGTTCGAACATCTCCACCTTTAGATCAAGGTGGTAGGTGCCTGGGTCATACGCGTTTGCTCGCATCGCGCGCGGGCCGAATCTCGCACCAGGGCGATTTGTGGTGTTGTCGTCCCAAGGTGCACCCACGATCGCGACATCCGGTTGCCACTCGTCAAGTTGCTCCGGTTCGGTCAACAAAGGCCGCATTCCGAAAGTTGCCGGTCCCTGAAAGGATGACGCGTCAAGTTGTGCTCGAAGACCCGGCGGAATAACTCTTCTAGGTGCGCTCATGTTCTAAGTGTGCCAGTCTCTTTATATGCAGCAGTACCCCTCGGTGGTGCTGAAACTCAGTGGCCATCGTGCTGTAATCGAACCCGACAGGTGGACCCCTGGCGCATACACGCTTGTCGTTGGCGGTACTTCTCAGTCCCACGTCAACCTAATCGATCCGACCGAACTGTTTTTTGAATACATCCAAAGGATGTCAAAGTTCATCGATCTTGTCGGCGCACATACGCAAAAACTCAAGGTGTTACACCTTGGCGCCGGCGCTCTAACAATCCCCCGTTACATTGAAGCCACCCTTCCCGGTTCCTCACAACTTGTGGTTGAACTGGAACCCGATCTCTATGAACTTGTCAAGCAACAACTTCCTTGGCCAAATCCTGAAATGGTAAGTGTCCGTTTCAACGACGCCCGTCAAGGAGTGGTCAAGCTAGCAAGTGAGAATGCTCGTTTCGACCTCATCGTTGTTGACGTGTTTTCCGGTTCCAGAATCCCAGCACATGTGACGAGTCGTGAGTTTTACGAGTCGGTGCGAGCGATCACCCTGCCGCAAGGAGTTGTTCTTGTGAACGTAGCTGATGGAGCTCCGCTGAACTTTGCAAGGAGTCAAGCGGCAACTTTGGAGCACGTATTCGGTAACTTGATCGCGGCTGGCGAAGAGGGCGTCGTGCTCGGGAAACGGTACGGGAATATCGTGCTCGCAGCATCCCAAACACCTTTCGATCCTGCATGGGCAGCGCATTTGAGCGCCGCTGGACCGCACCCATCACGAATCGTCAGTAACTCAGAATTGGAGTTTTGGATCGGATCGGCTGAAGTGGTCACCGACAAGTCAGCCAGCCCATCCCCACCTCCCGCCATGACAACCTTCAGGCTCTCCTAACACCCCTGGGTGTTCGTAATTCAGGCAATCCTGACATCCCGGTAAGTTTGGGCCCCGTATTTGCTGGATCGACCTATCGATTGCCGGGTGGTTTCCTGAATAATGAACAACATGCGGGGGGTTTTCGCGTTCACAGTAGGTTTTGCTCTGGTTCTTAGCGGATGTTCGGGTCCGCCAAGCGAAACTACGCCTAGTCCGAAAAACTCGACTTCGAATTCCTCGCCCACCCCTACCCAATCCACGCCAACCAGCTCTCTGACAGGAGTCGTACCCGTTGGGACTCCAACCGTGTTGGCGACAAAGCTTCAAGCCCCGTGGTCGGTTGTTCGCTTGGAGTCAGGGGCGGCACTCATTAGTGAGCGTGACGCTGGAACCGTCGTGGAGTATTCAAACGGTTCCATTCGAACTGTCGGAAGGGTCGATGGAGTTGTCCATGACCAAGAAGGCGGGTTGCTTGGGCTGGCTGTGTTGAATTCCGGGGCTACCTATCTTTATGCCTACTACACTTCTGCGAGCGACAACCGGATCGTCCGGATGCCGTTGCTCGGTTCTCCCGGTAGCTACAGTCTTGGTCCTCAAACCGTGATTCTGAAAGGGCTGGAGAAAGCATCCAACCACAACGGTGGTCGGTTAGCATTTGGTCCGGACGGAAAACTATATGCGACGGTTGGTGATGCAACGGAACCCGATCGAGCACAGTCTCTAGCCTCGTTGAACGGAAAAATCCTTCGGATGAATCCAGACGGTTCCGTGCCAGTCGACAATCCGTTCCCCGGCTCCCTCGTGTACAGCTACGGACACCGAAACCCGCAAGGTTTGGCTTGGGATTCAAACGGTCAACTTTGGGCTTCAGAGTTCGGTCAAGATACTTGGGATGAATTCAATCGGATCGAACCGGGCAAGAATTACGGTTGGCCAACTGTCGAAGGCATAGGCAATCAAGCCGGATTCGTCGACCCGGTTCTTGAATGGTCAACTGATCAAGCCAGTCCAAGCGGACTCTGTTTTGTCGATGGAACGTTCTTCATGGTCGGTCTTAGAGGGCAACGATTGTGGGTGATTCAGACCAACCCGGCTGATCCGACCGATTGGTTCTCGGGTGAGTACGGGCGCCTTCGTGATGTCATACTCGGACCCAACAACACGATTTGGGTTCTCACAAACAACACCGACGGTCGCGGAGACCCAACACCGCAGGACGACCGATTGCTTGAAATCCGCCTCGCCTCGCCACAAGAGGGCTAACCGAACTTTCATTATTCAGGAGTTTTTGTGACGAAACGATACTCACGCATACTATTTCGGGGGTTTCAGACCGATTTGGGGCGAAAACTCCTGAATAATGAAAGTCGTGGCGGGGCTGGAGCGGGTTAGGGTTTGGGCGGAAGCACTGATTCGACTCCACTTGGATGAACGAGAATGGTCGTTCAGATTCGACAATGCGAAAACCCGCGCAGGGTCTTGCGATTATCAAAAGCGCGAGATTACCGTCTCGAAATACCTAGCGGCACGATTCGGCGATGATGAGATTCATCAAGTCTTATTGCATGAAGTTGCCCACGCTCTCGCTGGCAAGAGATCGGCTCACGGACCGAAGTGGCTGAGAATCGCGAGGGACCTCGGTTACGACGGCAACAGAACCCACAATGGTCCAGTTGCTAGTGAATTCGCGAGGTGGGTCGGGTTTTGTCCTGCGGGGCATGAAATCATCCGCTTCCGAAAGCCAACCAGGCCGGTTTCATGTGGAAAATGCTCTAGGAGTTTTAGTAGAGCGCATCTGATTAGTTGGGCGATGCGATCAGATGCTCAGTCCAGTACTTCAACCTCTTTCCAGAATGCGACGTAGTTGCTGTAGTCCTTACCGACTTTGACTAACGAACTCGGAATTGGATTCGGATAGCTCCAAGCGCGATCCTGCAAGCTCGAACTACCATCCGAAACATTGAAGTACTGGCAATCGCCTTTCCACGGGCAACGATACGGGGTTGGACTCTTTTCTAGGAGCCCTTGATTCACGCTTGACGGTGGAAAGTACCAATTGCCTTCTATAGAGATGAGTTCGTCACGAGGCGCCTCGGCTATCACAGTGCCGTTAAGAATTGCTTTCATCTAATCCCCCTCTAGTTTGAGCAAACGCGAATATGCCTCAATCTATTCCGCGGAGGACTTCCACACTCGTGAGACGATCAAGTTCAGTGCGCTCGATGAAAAACTCTCCATCCTGGGCAAGACTGCGACCAGCGGTGCTCGCACTAACCAAATGTGTCAAGGCACTTTTCAAACCCAAAAATGCCGCACAAGCAGAAGCTGCTTCGGGGGAGCAATAGTCGATCCCGGCGGATGCAAGCGAATCAATAACCGCTCCCGCTGCTAGAAAGTTTTCAACAGCAAACTCGCTGCTTGCGCCTTCTGCCGCCAACACAAGAACTGTGCACCGATCATTCGCTCTCGACTGCGCTTCGAGCGTCCAAGCCGCAATTGCGCTCGGGTTTGAAAATCCCCCTCGAACCATCTGAACCTTCGCACTTGGAACTCGATCATTAAGTCCAAGTGTGTCGATCAGGACAACTAGGTCTAAGTCGTCCGACCCCGCGAGGGGACTATCTACACCGATGTCGAATCGAACTTGGTATTGCGATTGGGCTTTAGGTTGCACAATTTGAGATTATCCAGAACGCGAGTATCGGTAACGCAGTGTTACCAGCTCCGCAACTGGGAATCTGGAAGGTTCAACGCAGCTGGCCGACGGATGCCAACGCAGCACGCAAGATTGCACCGCGTCCGCCTTCCATTTCTAGGCCAATTTCCTCACTGGATGCCTGCTCAACTGAAAACCAACTAACTTCAAGCGCGTCTTGTCTTGGCTCGCAAGTCCCGGTCACAGGTACAACGAACACCAGCGATACTGCGTGTTGGCGATCATCCGTGAATGGCGATATCCCCGGTATGGGAAAGTATTCCGCAACTGTGACCGGAACCGGACTTGCCGGCAATTGCGGGAAAGCCATTGGCCCCAAGTCGTTTTCTAAATGTCGAAACAGCGCCTCACGAATTGTCTCGCCATACCTCACCCGACCAGAAACCAGCGTCCTAACGATTTCCCCTTCGAGGCTGGCTCTGAGTAGCAGCCCAACTTCATTGACTAAGCCCATGCCGTCTGTTCGCACCGGCACGGCTTCAACGTAAATGATCGGTAGTCGCCGCCGAGCGTTCGCAAGTTCGTCCTCGGATAGCCATCCGGGATTCGGATCTGAGGTGCCGGTTGAACTCATTCACCTATTCTTATCGAGTTGGGAACCCAAAGTGACAGGATTGATCAGATGTCAGACACAATTCGAATAGATAAAGATGCAGTCATGTGGTCTGCACCGGAGCGCGAGACCGCGAATCGACCACTCCTCGTTCTTATGCACGGTTATGGTTCGCACGAAGGTGACTTGTTCTCGCTCGCTCAGTATTTGCCCCTTGAACCGGTAATTGCATCCCTGAGAGCACCGATAGATATGGGTTCTGGGTGGGCATGGTTTCCTCCATCCGGGCACTCGGATGCGAACGTGAGGCTCAGCGAGATCGATGAATCAACTGCCGCCCTGCTTGAATTCTTCGACTCCCTTAGTGCAACAAGAATTGGCTTGCTCGGATTTTCCCAAGGGGGTGCGATGTCGCTTGAGCTCCTAAGGGCTGCTCCTGAACGATTCAGTTACGCGGTTCAGTTGAGTGGTTTCGCCGTGCCTCACGACAAGCCCGGTGACGACGTGCTGAAAACTCTAAAGCCACCAGTTTTCTGGGGGCGCGGCTCGAACGAGGATGTCATTCCCGATTCACTCATAGATCACACGATCGAATGGCTACCTGAGCATTCGACTCTCACCGAGCGCATTTATGAGGGTATGGCGCATTCAGTGATTGAAGAGGAAATTCAAGAAGTTAGTTCCTTCATCAAACAACACTTGTGAGCGAACGGCCCTTAAAGCATGAAGCTGTTTTTCAAGATTCTCGTAACCGTACTGGTTATCGCTGGGGTTGCCTATTTCGTTCTGACACAGTCTCAACTCCCCAGCACGGAAGGCGGTAATGACGGCGCTATTGACGGCACGCAGCAAAGTCAGCAGACGTCAAGAACCACCCGACCAAGTAACGCGCAAGAAGCGACTGTCGCATTCGTTCACGACGGCGACACACTGTATCTTCAACCTCCGGGAACAACTTCCAGGTCCGACGAAATAACGGTTCGACTGATCGGCTTAGATACCCCCGAAATTCGGCCAACAGTTGAGTGCTACGGAATTGAAGCCCGAGATTACTTGCGACAGTTACTTCCACAAGGTAGTCAAGTTTGGTACGCCTATGACTTAGACCATAAGGATCCGTATGATCGGACGCTTCTTTATGTTTGGACAAGCTCAGGCGAGTTTGTGAACCTAGAACTTGTTCAAAAGGGATATGCAACTGCATTGAAGATCGCACCGAATGACGAATACTGGCCAGAGCTTTCGGCTGCCGAATCCAATGCCCGCACTAACAGTCTAGGAATGTGGGGAAACTGCTAGCACCGACTAACTGTCTAAGGGTCTCTGGCAGAATGTTCAACTAACACGACCACCAAAGAGCGGCAGTCAAGTGCAAAACAAACCTCCTACACTTGCCTCATCAGAACCGGAACCTGAAGGGCAAAAGGATCTCTTAGTCACGTTGATCTTTTCCTACTTTTTCGGGTACTTCGGAATAGACCGGTTCTACCTCGGCAAGACAGGTACTGGACTGCTAAAGCTATTTACTTTGGGCGGCGGCGGCTATTGGTGGTTCGTTGATTTTGTTTTGACCCTGACCGGTAGGCAACTGGATTCGACGGGTCGGCGGTTGCGCGGCTACGAGCAAATGAAGAAGCCGGTTTGGCGCGTTGCTGGCGTAATTTTGGGCGCGATTCTTGGCGTGGGGGTCCTGTCAATAACTGCCTTAGCGTTGCTTGGTTTGTTGAATTCGCCGACCTATCAATTGGTGTTTCTTGGCGTTATTTCATTGGGTGCGATAGCACTTGGCTTAACGTGGATATTCCGCGGTCGAATCGCAAGTCAAGCCAATCGCACGGAAAGTTCTGCCAAAACGCCAAAGCGAATCCGTCAAATACTTGGCGATCTGTTTGTCCTTCGAGAAATCTACGCTCAACGTTCTGCGACTGAGAAGGTGACGGCTCCCACGATTGTCACCCTCATCGATTCGATATCGTCAAACACAACGGAGCTATTTAGTAGATTGTCCGCTCCCTCCCTGAAGAAAGAACGAACTGGAGCGGAGTTTGAGTACGAAGACAAGCTCGCCAAGCTCTCTAAAGCACTCTCAAAGGGTTATTTGCTTGACATCCTTGATTCGCCCAAATACTGGGACCACGCTGATCAACGAATTGCCGACGTCCAGCTTGCGGCGAGATCCATTGACAAACAATTGCTTGAGAACATTCAACAAATTAACTCCAGCAGTGGATTGGTATTTCAGCTTGCTCTCGACAACCTTTATGGAGAGGGCCGGGAGAAAGTCAATTGGCAGCGAGAGTTCGATAGCGCTTCGGAAAATCATCCAGATCAGAAGTAATATTTGAAGACCAGCCAAGTGTTAGTGTGGCCTCGTTGCAAGTCTCGTGGGTTTTCAGGACTGGAGGATGCGCTTGAGTTACATCACTTCGGCTCTCATTGAAGAACGTGGTTTCGTAATTCTGGACCGCTACCAGCAGGAGCGCGACCCACAAGAGTGGCTAGACCTCGAGTACGTCGATTGGAAGTCATCAGGCGAGACGCGCTTTGCACCGTTGGCAAGTGCTACCGGTCGCATTGAAGCTGACGGCTTTTGGAGTCATGACCCGCCAAGAGCCGATCGCGATGGTGTGTGGGTTGAGTCCCAAGCAAAGAAAGCCCCTAATCTTGTAAACCGCGCGAAGCAGCCGGGCGCAAACATTGGCCGATGCCGGGTAATCGAACTTCAACCAAATAGTTATTCTGATGCAATTTATAACCTGCATCAGGATGACAACAACAGGTTGAATCCAGACGGTTCCGGGTGGATTGTTCGTGGCTACTACAACTTGAGTGACGACCCGGATTCCTACTTGCTTTTGCGGCAGGATCGATATGACCCGCAGACCGAATTGCGTATCCGGCTTGTAGCGGGCTCTCAAGTTATTATCGATACCCAGCGCTTATGGCACGCAACTTGGCATGCCGGCACTGAACCCAGATACAGCCTCATTACATCTTGGGAGTCAGGCCCAGAACTCGACCGATACATTGCAAGCCTCGGTGGACACACGGACTTCGATAACCCAGAACTTGACGCTGAAATGATCAGTCAAGCCCAAGAACGAGTGAATCGAAAACTCGCCGAACGCGCCGAAGCGATTGCGGAGCGAAAGCTCGATCGTTGACGATTCCTAATTAGCGCGCCAAAGATCAATTAGGCGTCTTGTTTCTTGCGAAGCACTCCGGAAAGTGCAAGCACGAACAAACCGAACACTGGCACGATGATTAGCCCGATCCTTAAGCCTTGCGAATCCGCCACAATACCGATAAGTAGTGGCGACATCAATGAACCAATTCTCATCAACCACGTGACGATTGCCAGAGCGGTACCGTGAGCGAATCCTGGTAGGCGGCTCGCGGAATCCATGGCAGCGGGAACGAGTGTTGCCGCCCCGAATCCTGCCAAAGCCAGTCCGATTAGAGTCAACGCTATTGAGGGCCAAGCGAGCGCCATCGTCATTCCAGCGACGACGAGCCCACCACCCAATCGAGCTACAGTTCTTTGCCCAAGCGAATCCGTCATCCGGTCGCCGACGAGCCGACCCAGAAACTGGAAACCGATGAGCGCGAGGAACCCAAGCGGTGCAACTGTGGCCGGGGCACTGAGTCCTGTCTGCAAATACAGGGTTGCCCACGAGCTACCGACATCCTCAACTACAGCGCCAGAAATCGCGATGAATGACAACGCAACAACCACGAATACTGTTCTCTTACTTAGTCCGGTTTTTGACTCCGAAATTGTTCCGGTGCTTTCGGTCGAGACAGAAGGATCATCAGCTCCTGGCAAACAGAATTTGAGAGCGATCAAGGCGAGAACACTGAATAGTGCGAACGTGAGAATCAGGTGCCAACTCAACGGCAAGTGGAGTGCAATCGCCCCAACCGCCATTAGCCCGCCGACTACCGCCCCAAGTGACCAGATTGCGTGAAATGAGTTGATTATTGATCGCCCATACAGTTTCTGGACTCGTAATCCGTGAGCGTTCTGGGCAACATCGATCACGGAATCCAGAACTCCGACAATGAATAATCCCAAGGCGAACATCCAAGCGAAGGATGCTGTGCCAATTAGCAACATTGCTGCACCGAGCACGATCGTGCCGAAGGCCGCCAATCGAGCCGAACCAATCCAACGAATTAGCTTGCCAGCGGCGAGCCCCGATAACAACGCACCAAGAGGTAGTAGCGCTATAGAGAGTCCATAGAGTGCGTCGCCTAGGCCCAGTTGCGTTTTTACCTCAGGAAAGCGTGGGACCAGGTTCGCATACAGGGCGCCGTTCGTAAAGAACAATACGGAGACTGCGACTCTCGCAAATCTAGCTTGAGTCGTCCTCGATGAGGGATCAACAGAAGCGCTCAAGACTATTTTCCAATCGGCGGAGACGGAGGGATTTGAACCCTCGGTCCCCATACGGGGACTCCACCTTAGCAGGGTGGTGCACTAGGCCGGACTATGCGACGTCTCCATAGTTCGAAAGCAATCATAGCCTGACCTCGACTGCTCTCTAGCCAAGGTTGACTACCAGGTACACAGGTTGCAGGTAGTCAACCTTGGCAACGCATCAACCCTTAGGGCGCTTTGGGAGGCTTCGGTGCTTTTGGCGTTTTAGGTGTCTTCGGTATCGAACCCGTCGGCGCTGGTGCCTTTGGCGCTCGTGGCGCCTTTGCAGTTGTCGGCGCTGGTGCTCCCGGCGCAACTGGTGCCGCTTGTTCAGCTGGCACGGCTGGTACCGCTGGCACAACAGGGTTAGCAGGCGAACTTGCAACCGTTGAAGACGTGTTAGCTGCTTCGGCAACTGCGGTTGCGGCAACTGCAGACGCTTCAGCAGCTACAGCACCACCCGCTGCGGTACCGGGTGCAGACTGCGCGCCGACTTCGGCCGCCGGAACTTGCACGCTTGCAACACCTGCTCTACCGGCCTTCTTGCTACGTAGCACCAAGAACACTACGACCGCCGCCGCAACGAGCAACACGAGCAAACCGATCAAGATGATTGGTAAGAAACTGAAGGATGACGCGAGCCCACCGACAGCTTCCAACTTCTCTCCGGCCTCGGCTGATTTCTTCATCGCCTTCAGGTCCCAAGTCACCGTGTGGTTTCCGTTTGAAAGTTTGCCATCAAAGTTCACCTTGGAGATTGTTCCCGGGAACGTCACATTGAGTTTGAACTTTGTGATGATGTTTTGCCAATCCATCGAGGGAGAATCCGAGTCACTGTCGGCCGATCCATCAGCTCCAACTGAGGACGTGAACTCCGAACTGGCAAATGTGACTACTGCGGAGTCGCCCTTCTTCACAATTTGGAATCCTGATGTCGCGTTATCCGAAGACTTACCGTTTTCATACTTGATGCCGTGTTCATCAAAGTGGCCCACCTTGTTCGGTGTCATCTTTTGAACACATTCGGTGTCGGTCTCACTCCAAGTGATCGTCACATCTTTTGATTCGTCGGTCTTGTCTTGACCCTTTTTAATTGCATCGCAAATATTCTTTGGCGCTTCTCCACCTTGAGAACTGTAAAGGTTTGAGAATGCTTCTTTGTCATAGCCGATCGAGACGCTGACACTCGCAGTCTGATCCGAGTTAATGTTTACGTCGAATGTAAAACTCATGCAGCCAGAAAGGGAAAGCAACGCAACAAGCGCCACACCAATGGATGAGAACAACCTTGAGGTCTTCATAGCACGTCCTTAAGTTGAGGGCGTCCCGAACTGTCGGGCTCAGTTCACTTTAGTACAGGTGTAGTCAGCAGCACTTTGCCCTTCAATCCCTTGAAGCACCGGTACTTCACCGGTACCGGGGCTGGCAACGGGAGCATTCGGGTCTTGAACGGAACCGAATCCGGTGTTGCCCGCTTCCAAAGCGAACGGTTCGTCTGCTTTGATCTTGGCGAACAACGCGTCAGCGGCGGGCTTTATCGGCGCAACTTTTCCGGCATAAACACCGGGTTGCCCCATTCGGCCCGGATACTGCACGAACATCACCCGATCAAGCGGGATGTTCTTGAACACCTGTGCCATTGAGATCATGGTGTTGATGTTTTTCAAGCTATTGGAAACAATCAGGTTTTGGCTTGCAACGGTTGCGATGTTGTAAAGCTTCGCTAAATCAGTTAGCACTCCGCCGTCTTTGACTGTGCGAACGAGCGATGACATGAACACTTGTTGATTACTTATCCGACCAAGATCGCTTCCGTTTCCGACACCGTGCCGAGAGCGCAAGAACGCAAGTGCATCCCAGCCGGAGAGCGTATATTCACCGGCTGCAGGTAAATCAATTCCCGAATACCTGTCAATCATCGGCCCGTTGATACAAACCTTCACGCCACCGATCGCACTTGAAATTCGTGCGACCCCCGAAAATGACACCTCAGCGGCAAATTGAATTGGGAGGCCGGTCAGATTCGCAACTGTCAGGACCGTACACGGTAGCCCCCCGTAATACAGGGTCACGTTGATCGGCTGCGCCGACATTGCATTGAAGCTACCACCCTTCGGGTTTGGACAAGAAGGAATCGGCACAACCAAGTCACGCGGAAAGCTAACAGCTACCGCATTGCTTTGATCTTGGGCGACATGCAACAAGATTGTGACGTCGTTCAGATTTGCGCTTCGATCTTTGCAACCGTTCGGGTCCTCACATCGGTCGCTACCAACCAGCAGGATGTTGAATCCACCCTCGTAGGATCCAAGTGCAGGAGGTGGGCCGATAGTCTCGCCGATGATCGAAACTGTCTTGATGTCACTCTCGAGTTTCCAAACTGCATAGCCTGCAACGCTTGCACCGCTGATCAACACGACAACAAGGGATATCGCTGTGACCCTTAGTAATGTGAGCCAAGCGCGGGTGCGACGAAGCCTGCCGTGGCGGGCAATCGTGCTAATTCGCTTTCGACTTGGCGGTTGGGCATCCTTTGCGGATCGTGGGGCAGCGTGACTCAAAATGCTCCTGGATATTTTTGCCTAGTGTTCTCGCGGAGGGCGTGGGATTCGAACCCACGAAGGCTTTCACCTCACCAGTTTTCAAGACTGGCTCCATCGGCCGCTCGGACAGCCCTCCTGATGCATTCTTGCCCGAGCGATTCTACCCGACAAGATAGCTGGCTCTGCTGAATGTCAGCCTAATAATGAATCTAGGACTGGAACTAGACCGTCACTATCGACATCGAGCGTCACTTCTGAGGCAACCGCTTTGACTTCTGCTGGGGCTTGGCCCATTGCGACCGCGCGACCATGCTCTCCGGCCCATTCGAACATTTCAATGTCATTTCGGCCATCCCCGGCAACAAGAACTTGAGTCTTCGGGATTCCAAGGATGTTTCGAACTCGTTCAAGCGCTGTACCCTTATTAACCCCGTCCGGAGCGATATCTAACCAAGCAGTCCAACCGATCGAGTAGCTTACTTGGTGCAGCCCAAGCGCCTCAATCAGAGCGAGAAAATCCTTCGGTTCGTGATTGGGGGATATCACAACGACGCGAGTTACCGGCTGGTTCGAAAGTGCATCAAACTCGACCAATGTCGCATTTTCCAAGTTCCAATCCGACATGCCTTTTGTGTACAGTCGGTGCCCGGTTGCATCCTCAACCAAGAAACGCCCGTCCGGTAGTCCGCTCCTTAATCTTGACAACACCGGACTCGGATCAAATGTCTCAACAAGGTCTCTACGGTAACCACCTGGAACTTCAGGGTCACGCTTCATCGTGATTGCACCGTTAGCACAGACCACATATTCGGGTTCAAGACTTAGGGCTTCCAAAATCACTTTGGTCATTTCCCATGAACGACCAGTCGCGAGCGTGATTTCGTGACCAGCATCTTTGACCCTGGTAATTGCCTCCGCTACCGGTTGCGTGAGTGTTTCGTCTTCATGGATGACCGTTCCGTCGATGTCTAGGGCAACGAGCCATTTAGAGTTTTGTGACATTCAGCTGATCGGCTCCATAAGTTCGAGTCCGCCAAGGTAGGGACGCAGCGCCTTCGGCACAACAACCGAGCCGTCTTGCTGTTGGTGAGTTTCAAGGATTGCAACTATCCACCTAGTTGTCGCGAGCGTTCCATTGAGGGTTGCTACCGGAGTAGTTTTTCCACTCTCAGTTCGGTATCGAATGTTTAACCGACGCGCTTGATAGGTCGTGCAATTGCTTGTGCTAGTGAGCTCACGGTACGTCTGTTGGGTTGGAACCCAAGCTTCGATATCGAACTTTCGTGCAGCACTACTTCCGAGATCCCCTGCTGCAACATCAATGACGCGATAGCTCAGTTCACAAGCTTGGAGCATTTCTTCTTGGTAACCGACGAGTTGTTCGTGTTCGTGTTCGGCATCCTCTGGCAGTGCGTAACAGAACATTTCGAGCTTGTTGAACTGGTGTACACGCAAGATGCCGCGATTATCCTTACCAGCGGCCCCCGATTCGCGACGATAACAACTGCTCCAACCTGCATAGCGCAAGGGTCCATTGCTCAGGTCAACAATTTCATCTGAGTGGTAACCGGCTAACGCAACCTCGCTTGTGCCGACTAGGTAAAGTTCGTCGGCCGGCAAATAGTAGATTTCGTCAGCGTGCGCACCAAGAAACCCGGTCCCCGCCATGATTTCCGGTCGAACCAGCGTTGGAGTGATCATGGGTGTGAAGCCGTGAGTCAGTGCCCGATCAAGCGCGAGACTCATTAGAGCTATCTCCAAGCGGGCGCCTATTCCGGTAAGAAAATAGAACCGACTCCCCGAGATTTTCGTACCGCGTTGGATGTCAATCGCACCGAGCGATTCGCCCAACTGAACATGATCTTTGGCTTCAAACGCGAACGCACTTGGTTTGCCATGCGTGCGAAGAGTTACGAAGCTGTCTTCTCCGCCAGAAGGTACCCCCTCAATGATTGGGTTACCGATTGAACCAACTATCCGATTGAACTCCGCTTCGGCATCATTTGAAGCCTGGCTCGCGAGCTTAACCTTTTCGGCAAGAAGTTGCGCTTCAGCAACCAGAGTTGCGCGCTCGCCTTTGCTTGCCGCTGAGACTCTCTTGCTGTAAGCGTTTTGCTCGGCTCTGAGCCGCTCAAATTCTGCTATTGCAGCTCGACGATTTACATCTGCCTGAATCGCATCGTCAACGAGTTGGGCGGGTTCTCCTCGCGCAATCTGAGATTTTCGAACCCGTTCAGGGTTTTCTCTCAGAAGCACCGGATCAATCACTTATCAAGTCTATTGAACCCTGGCTGGGTGAAAGCTCACTCCTGATCTGGCGCACCCGACACGAGATCGCGAAGCCAATCACGAGCTTCAACAAATTTCGCGTTTCCGTATCGGGAACTAACCTCGGTACTCACATGATCGGCTCGCGCGTAGGAGCCAAGAAACATGACCTTTGGACTGAACCGCTTGAGCCCCAGCAGAGCATCCGCTACTCGCTCATCTCTCACATGGCCGTCAAGGTCAATCACAAACCGGTACCTTCCAAGCACATCCCCGATGGGTCGCGATTGAATGAGCGACAAGTTCACTCCGCGCGTTGCGAACTGTTCGAGCATCTCAAGGAGCGTTCCAGGAGCATCCTCTGGCAATTCAACAATGATGCTTGTCTTGTCCGCCCCGGTGGGTTCCGAGACGGGAGCGTTCTTGCTGACAAGCACAAATCGAGTGACTGCATTCGGGTTGTCCCCGATTTCTTCGGCAAGCAAAACCAGGTCATGGTGAGCTGTAATCGCAGGAGGCGCGATCGCGGCCTGAGCGTTTGTTGTCAAGCTCAGCAAATCTTGGGCTGCTGAAACATTCGAAGTAGCCGGGAGAAAGCCGTGCGCGGGAAGGTTCGCTTCCAACCAATGCCTGCACTGAGCATAGGCAACTGGGTGTGCGTTAATGACGCTAACTTCGTCAAGTTTCGTTCCGGGAACTCCCACAAGTACGAAATTGACTGGAACCAAGTATTCACCGATGATTCGAAGTCCCGTGATGCTTGCCAACGCATCCTGAGTTGCGCTCACTCCACCTTCGACCGAGTTTTCAATCGCGATCATTGCCGCATCGCTCCTGCGGTTAACAACATCGTCCAACGCTTCCCCGATGTTGTTAACCGCTCGCCAGGGTTTGCCGACCGCTCCAGGCACTTGGTGAAGCGCTGCTTCAGTGAAGGTACCCGCCGGCCCTAGATAACTGAATGACTGCGGTTGGCTTGAATTTGGCATGAAAGCGAGTCTAAACGGCGCACAGGATCATGCGTTCCGTTCGCGCGTTACTTCGCGTAATCGGGTGCGGGAGGCAATCCGAAAAACTCTTCAAGTGTTTCGGCTCCGGTTTTGTGCATTTGGGTTGATAGATATACACCCACGTATCTGACGTGCCAGGGCTCCCAAATGTATCCGGTCACATCTTGTTTACCTTGCGGGTAACGAATGATGAATCCGAACCGCCAAGCGTTAGCAGCCAACCATTTGCCTTGAGGGGTGTCTCCGAAACATTGGGTGATTGGGCAAGTGCTCGGATAGGAGCCAACGTCTGCGGTCCAACCCGTCTGGTGTTCGCTGTAGCCAGCTCGGGCACTTTGAGCGTCTGCCCCGGCTTCGCCAAGTTGGTTTACCCAGTTTTGATGAACGCTTAGTTGTGTGTTGTATGACCGGTAGGAGTTTTGAATCAACATTTCTCCCGCACCTTCAGCAACCGCGGCATCGAACATTTGCTTGATGGCTTCAGCGGCTTCCGGTCGCATTAGCGGAGCAAACACAGACCTTACATTCGCGGAAACCATGTCTGGTGGCGCGTAGTTGATCGGGTTTAGCGGGCGAAGTTTGTCGTTTATGACCCACGGGCTCAATGGATCATCAATCGAGTACAAGTGCATGTTGAAAAAGGACTTGATCTTCGCGACCGGTACTGGAGCAATCGTCTCAGTAGGAGAAGGGGAAGCTTGTTCTACCCGCTCCGGCGCGCATGATGAAACCGATAGCACGAGCAATCCAGCAATTGCGGTAGCAAAGAATTTGCGAGTGACGGATCGAACCACGAGTTTGATACTAACTTGACGTTGCTGAAAAGCGGTTCAGTTGAAACGGTATCCCCGCTTTCGCAAGCCGAGTCTCGGCGACTGCAATCGCCTCCGAGTTTTCATCAATGGTGACAAAACGCCTACCCAAACTACCGGCGACAATCGCTGTCGTAGCCGAACCAGCAAACGGATCCAGAACCCAATCTCCCGGTCGACTTGAGGCCTGAATAATCCTGCGAAGAATGCCCTCAGGCTTTTGGCTCGGGTAACCCGTCTTCTCTTTTCCGGTCGGCGAAACGATCGTATGCCACCAAACGTCTGTTGGGAGTTTTCCTCTAGCAACCTTCTCAGCTGTGACTAAACCCGGGGCCATGTACGGTTCCCGGTCGACAGCTTCGGAGTCAAAATAGTAGCGTTTTGGATATTTCACATAGACGAGAATCGTGTCGTGTTTACTCGGCCAACGTTTGGTGGATTTACCGCCGTAGTCGTATGCCCAAATGATTTCGTTGAGAAAGCATTCGCGACCGAACAAGGCATCCAATGCCACCTTGGCGTAATGCGCCTCCCGATAGTCAAGGTGCAAATAGATAGTTCCTTCTTCCGAGAGTAGCCGCCAACATTCCTGTAGCCGAGGCTCAAGGAAGCCCCAATAGTCGTCAAATTGATCGTCATAACGTTTCAAATCCGAAACAATTCGTTCGTAACGCTCACCCTTGAAGCCAACGACCGATCCACCTTCGCTCCTCACATTTTGGGTGGACCGCTTCACTTGAGTGCGCCCAGTGTTGAACGGCGGATCCAGATAAATTACAGTGAACGTCGCTTCAGGTAGACCCGCTAGGGCTCTGGCATTGTCCGCATGGATTAGCAGGTTTGGTCCTTCTGAACTGAATCCAGAGTTCATTTGCCTGCTTCAAGTAGAAGTTCAGTAACACGCTTTGACAGTTGGTCAGCATCTTGCCCAAACAATGGTTCAGGGAACACGGTAAAGCCACTCGCTTGTAGTGAACTTCGATTCAACAAGTTGCTTTGCTCGGTCCAACTCCTCGCTAGTGATCTCACCCTTTGCTAGCCCATAGAGCTTCTTGAACGTGTTTTCCATTGCCGAGATGATTTCTTGCCTGCTCAATCCTGTTTGACTCTTGAGTGGATCAACTCGCTTTGCGGCACTCTTGGTGCCTTTATCGCTCAATTTTTCTCGGCCGATCCGTAGGACCTCCACCATGCGTTCGCCGTCCATGTCGTAACTCATGGTCACGTGATGAAGCACGGCACCGCTACCAAGCCGCTTTTGGGCTGCACCGCCGATCTTTCCTTTAGCGCTCGTTATGTCGTTTAGTGGTTGGTAGAACGCGTCTATTCCGATCGACTTGAGTGCAGTAATTACCCATTCGTCTAAGAACGCGTAGGAATCGGCAAACGACATTCCCTGAACGAGGTCGCTTGGAGCATAAATCGAATAGGTGATTACGTTGCCAGCTTCCA
>JAHBSS010000016.1 GCA_019639015.1 Cryobacterium sp.
ATCAAACCTTTGGGGGTATTCCCGCCCGGTTTTCATGAACGCGCGGATGGCAGTTGGCGCGGTGTAAAGAATCGACACCTTGTACTTTTCGATTAATTCCCACCAGCGGCCGGGGTGAGGCGTGTCCGGGGTTCCTTCATACATCAATTGGGTGGCACCGTTTGCCAGCGGGCCGTACACGACGTAACTGTGTCCTGTGACCCAACCGACATCCGCTGTGCACCAGTACACGTCAGTTTCAGGGTGCAGGTCGAACACGTTCTTGTGAGTGAACGCGCACTGCGTCAAATAACCCCCGGAAGTGTGCAGGATCCCTTTTGGCTTTCCTGTTGTGCCCGAAGTGTAGAGAATAAACAACGGATGCTCAGCCTCGAAAGCTTGAGCCTCGTGCTCCAAGTCAGCGGCTTCGACGATTTCGTGCCACCAGTGGTCGCGTCCTTCCACCCAGTCAACGTCGTTTTCGCCACGCTTTACAACCAACACATTCTCGACACTCGTTTTGCCGGAAAGGGCGGTGTCTACAGCGTTCTTGAGCGGAAATACCTTGCCTTTGCGCCAGCCGCCATCAGCGGTGATCACGAGTTTTGCATCGGCATCCTCAATTCTTGAACGAAGCGACTCCGCGCTGAAGCCACCAAACACAACAGAGTGGATAGCGCCGATTCGGGCGACTGCCAACATTGCAACCGCGGCTTCAGGAATCATTGGAAGGTAAATCGCAACGCGATCACCTTTGCCAATTCCCAGGCTCGTCAAAGCGTTGGCTGCTTTCTTGACTTGAGTAGTCAGTTGCGCGTATGTGATTGACTTCGAGTCGCCAGGCTCACCCTCCCAATGGATGGCAATCCGGTCGCCAATTCCGTTCAGGACGTGCCGGTCAAGGCAGTTGTACGTAACATTTAGTCGACCGTCGGCGAACCATTTTGCGAATGGCGGATTGTTCCAATCGAGAGTTTCAGTGAACGGTGTGTGCCAGTGAAGCAGCGTTCTGGCTTGATCTGCCCAGAAATTTAGTCGATCTTTCTTTGCATCTTCATATATTTGCGGTTTAGCTATCGCCTGAGCGACGAACTCGGGGTCTGGGGCAAATCGCCGATCTTCGTGTAACAGACTGTCGATAGTTTCAGTCATTATTCTCCCTGCGGGTATTGCGTTGCGTAGTATGCACGACTACGTAGCAATCGACACTACTCGCATAAGAAACAGACCTCCCAAATTGCGTCAGCCTGGAATAGAATGATCTGGTCAAGCCAGAGTTTGACCTGCAACGGGCAAGACGATTTCCCCCAATCAGCTCGTTGCCGTGGCGGCGCCCTTTCCCCCAAGCGGCGCCGCCCCTCTATTTAGATCCGACCTGCTCCTCCACCGGCCGATGGGTCGGTCGAGCTGAAGAGTTCTTGATCGGTCGTCGCCACGCAATTAGCAGTTCACTTAGCTTCAGTCGAATGACGATCATGCCTCGATTTGTGGCGGAACCCACAGTCGAGCCTTCGCGAGTACGTCACTTGCCCGAGTTTTGTGAACTCGCTCCGCTCGTAGCCGAACCGGGAGTGACAGATGTGTTTGTTTCCGGAAGTGCCGGAGTTTGGGTTGATTGTGGCGACGGTGCCAAACACCGGCCAGAAGTTTCACTAACTGAGCAGCGAGCGAGACAGTTGGCGATCAGTCTCGTATCTTTGGGCGGCCGGCACATCGACGAAGCGACTCCTTGTGTTGATGTTCGGCTTAAAGACGGCATTCGAGTACACGCTGTGTTGCCCCCGGTCAGTTGCAACGGGACGACAATTTCGATTCGAGTGCCCCGACTTGAAAGGATGTTGCTTAGCGATTTGAACGAATGCGGATTCTTTCAAGCGGGGCAACTGGCTCAAGTTCAACGACTTGTGCGGGAACGAAAAAATGTTCTCATTTCGGGCGCGACCGGAAGCGGAAAGACGACGCTACTTTCCGCGATGCTGTCGGCGGCAGCGATTGAGGATCGCATAATCGCGATCGAGGATGTCGCCGAACTTCGAGTGCAGCATCCACACTTCCTGTCGCTTGAAGCCAGACAGTCAAATCTTGAGGGGGTTGGTGAGATCGGCCTCGCTCGATTGGTTCGCGAAGCGTTGAGGATGCGACCAAGTCGTTTGGTTCTTGGGGAATGCCGAGGGGTTGAAGTTCGGGAATTGTTTGCCGCACTAAACACTGGGCACAGCGGCGGGGCCGGCACGCTTCATGCGAATTCGATCCTTGACGTACCCGCGAGGCTAGAAGCCCTCGGGTCGCTTGCTGGGCTTAGTCCACAAGCCGTCGCACGACAAGCAGCAAGCGCGATTGATTCAATCCTGCATCTCGGCTGGCTAGGGGGAAAGCGGGCGTTATTGGAAATTGGAGAGTTCGAATTGAATGCGACCGGTCTACTTCAAATTCGATCGAAGTTGGAAAAAAGTTGAATAGCTTTGACGAAACCGATGAGTTCGCGAGTCTCGTTAGACGTGCATCGATCTTGCTATCTGCCGGGATCAGTCCAAGTGCTGCATGGGGATTCTTGGCTGAAGGTTACGCCGAACAAAGCGATGGGGATGAAAATCGCGAGGTTCCCAAGTCGAAGGGGGCACCCATCGGGAAGGTGGCCCAATACGTTGCTGTTCGTGCAACAACCCAACCCGTTTCGATTTCAATTCGCGATTCAATACCAATCAATTTCGACAAACCCGACAACTCAGGCAAGTCGGAGGAACTTTGGAGGTTACTTGGACTCTGTTGGGAAGTCGCCGAAACCGTTGGTGCCCCATTGGCAGCGTCACTGGATGTGCTTGCTGATTCGATTCAAGAAATTTCGCAAACTCACCGAGAGATAGCTGCAGCGCTCGCCGGACCTAAGGCGACCTCAAGAATCGTGCTCATGTTGCCGTTGGTCGGGCTGTTGTTCGGGACCGCACTCGGCTTTGACTTGATCGGGATCTTGCTTAGCAACGGAATTGGAATCTTCTGCCTACTCGTCGGGGCTGCATTGGTCGTGACGTCAATTTTTTGGAGTCGCTCACAGCTTCGACGGGCGCTGACACTAGAGGCTAACCCCGGGCTGGAATTTGAACTACTAGAAATCGCACTTTGCGGCGGCATTTCAGTCAGCCAAGCGAAGCAAGTGATCGAACGTGCTTCGACTCGGTTTGGAATTACTACGAACATGTCCAAGACTGAATCGATCTTGATGCTTTCTCAAAGAGCAGGGGCGCCGATTCGTAACTTGCTGAACGCAGAAGCCCGATTCTTGCGGAGAAAGGTGCAAATCGAATCAAGATCGGCTATTTCGAAGCTCGCAGTTCGACAACTGTTACCACTAGGGATTTGCGTGCTTCCCGCATTCATGTTGCTCGGAGTTGCACCGATCATGATTTCGATCGTTTCTACGGTTCTTGGGGCATCAAACTGAATTGCCCGCAACGCTCTAAGTTGTTAACACCTTTAAGTGTTCAAAGCACGAGGTCACACACGACACGTGAACGGAGGATCGAAAGTTTGACTGCGCCAGATTCTCCGGTTCAAGACGAAGCAACTCGGGACCACCTAACTAGGGCAGCGGATTGGTACGAGCTCTTATTCGACTTGGTGTTTGTAGTCGTGATCGCAATTGCGGTTAGCCTCATCGAACACGACACGTCGATTCAAACCGTGCTCGTTTTTGTGACCCTGTTCTTCCCGCTTTGGTGGGCTTGGGTAAACCTCACGGCGACAAACAACATTCTTGGAAGTCGCTTTGGGAGCCTAGAGCTCTTGATAATTCTTGCGATGCCGGGGCCAGCGGCGATGGCTATTGCAATTTCAGCCGGAATGGCATCGTTTGATTGGTTGTATGCCTCGGGAGCAGCTTGGGTCCGCGTGGTGTTATTGCTCATGTGGCTAGCACCAAGAGTTCGGGGGCATCATGTTGTGGCGGTTTGGCGGCCCTTCGTCTACAACTTGGGGACGGCAGCGATTTGGATTGGGTCTCTAGCGCTACCAGTACCTTTTCGATACTGGTTATGGCTCGTTGCTGTCGCGATAGAAGTCGCACTTCTAGCTTGGCGCTCCAGCTTCGCCGATGAGGTGTACCGAAACGTATCGGTATCGCACGCGCTTGAGCGAATTGGGTTATTTGTTGTGATTGTGATTGGTGAAGCGATCTATTTGACGGTAACCGAACTTTCAGTAGACCCGACCTTGCTTGGTGGACTTACCGCGTTCTTCGGACTGGTGATTTGCACGATCCTGGCACGTGGATACTTTCGTTGGGGCGCTCCGAGCGCTCATGCCGGTTTGGAACGAGCGAGAGCAACTGGAGGCTATGGGGTGCTTAGGGACGTAGTCATGTACATCCCGTTCTTAGTGGTTGTCGGTCTTACGTTCGTTGCCGCGGCGATCGGAACGGCGGTTTCGCATCCGAATCAAGTGTTTGGGTTCCAAGTCAAACTGCTTCTAGTTACCGGAATCGCGTTGTTCTATTTGGCGAATGCACTAATTGGGTTGCGACTTCGCAGACCCTGGCGGCGGGTCTTGGTGTTCTTGTTGGTTGGGGCAGGCATTCCAGCAATCGCGTGCTTGATTCCAATTGCAAGCGAAGGTTGGGCAACGGTCGGCCTATTGGCGATTGCACTTTTGCTTGTCGAAGTATTTGGGCTGCTCATGCGAAGGCAAATTGCTAAGTCGGACGCTCCTCCACACGTTTAGGGATCGCTAGTCCCAAACGAACCACTGGTTTTGATTCGCACGATTCAGTTCAGCTATCGATGCTGATCCAGTCGGCAATTATTGCCGGTTCGAGTCACGGAGGCAAAACATGTTCAAGAGGGCCAAATTGCGCATCAACTCACAGAAGGGTGCGTCGACTGCTGAATACGCGATAGTGACGATGGCCGCAGTTGCGTTCGCTGGATTGTTGGTGGCAATTCTTCGAAGCCCAGAAGTTCGAGGGATGCTATTCAATTTGATTCAAAGCGCATTGAGTTTTGGGGGATGAATCAATTGACCCGATTGATTCGCGCGCTTGCTCAAACTCAACGGGGATCTGTGACTGCGGAATTCGCAATTGCGATCCCCGCAACCATGCTTGCGCTTTCGATTTGCATGTTCGGTCTAGGCAGCATTGTGCGCCAGATTCAGATTCAAGATCTCGCCACGTCCGTCGCCAGATCGACTGCGAGAGGCGATGTAGTCGCTACTCCAATTTCCTTGAGTCAAGCGGCAATTCGGATTAGTGAAAGCGGCGAACTCGTTTGCGCTGAGGTCTCAATGCCCGTGAATTTCGCAGTAACCTCCTTTCAGGTTTTTGAAGTCCGAGCATCCAGCTGTGCACTAAATAATGGGCGTTAAAAATGGGCGCTAAATGTGAAAGCGATTTGGGTTCGGGGACGATCCTTGCGCTGGGACTTGCCGCGGCTATGTGTGCGTTGTTTCTCGCACTCTTGCCACTTGGGGCAATTGCCGTAGCACGTTCGGAAGCTCAAGGGGCAGCGGATGCGGCGGCACTTGCGGCAGCAGACACGATTAGAGGCTTGAATTCGGGTTATCCATGTGCGCGTGCGAGCACAATTGCAAAGGCAAATGGTGCTGCGTTAGTTGATTGTCAGGCGGATGGCGTTATTGTGACCGTTAGAGTGAATGTTCGGGTCGGCGAGTTCGTGGTGGTGGCAACCGCTACCGCTGGACCGCCCAACGAATAAACACGATTCGCGCGACGGCTATTCGCAAACGGCGATTCAATGTGTATTGTGACCCGGAGTGCGTATTCGCATCAATAAATAAGGAGAGTTGTGTCCGGCGAGAAGAAGCTGGTTATCGTTGAGTCCCCAGCGAAGGCCAAAACAATCGCCCAGTACCTCGGCGAAGGGTTTGAGGTTCAAGCTTCGGTTGGGCACATCCGTGACCTCGTTGAACCCAAAAACCTGCCTCCGGAACTCAAGAAGGGTTCGCTTGGCAAATTCTCGGTGGACATTGAGAAAGACTTTGAACCCTATTATGTGGTTTCGGATCAGAAGAAGAAGACAGTTTCGGATTTGAAACGCGCCCTAAAAGAAGCCGACGAACTTTACCTCGCAACTGATGAAGACCGCGAGGGGGAAGCGATCGCCTGGCATCTTCTGCAAGTGCTTCAACCGAAGATCCCGGTCAAACGGATGGTGTTCCACGAGATCACAAAAGAAGCGATCGAACACGCGAAGCAAAACACTAGACAAATCGACACTGCGCTGGTTGATGCGCAAGAAACCAGAAGGATTCTTGACCGACTTTTTGGTTACGAAGTTTCCCCGGTGCTTTGGCGCAAGGTTGGACCAGGTCTCTCAGCCGGAAGGGTTCAATCAGCTGCGACGAGGCTTGTGGTAGATCGAGAGCGTGACCGACTTGCGTTTGTCAGCGCTAGCTACTGGGACCTAGTGGCACAACTTCACCCTGAGTCGGCGGAGAAGTTTGAGGCGAAGCTTTCGAAAATAGCAGGCGAACGCATTGCTACAGGTCGAGACTTTGACGACCACGGCAAGTTGAAGGTGGGTGCTCGAGCTTTAGACGAATCCAAAGCGACCGCGCTCGCGTTGGAGCTTTCGGATAGGGCGATCTCGTTCAAGGTTGATTCAGTCGAGTCGAAACCTTATACCCGTCGACCAGCGGCTCCATTTACAACTTCGACACTGCAGCAAGAAGCGGCGCGAAAGCTCAAGTTCAGCGCCAGGCAAACAATGAGCATTGCGCAAAGTCTTTACGAAAACGGTTACATCACCTATATGCGTACCGATTCGCCCGCGCTTTCGCAGCAGGCAATTACTGCTGCACGTCGCCAGGCCACGGCTCTCTACGGCGCAAATTCCGTACCGGAAAGCCCAAGAGTGTATTCAGGGCGAAGCAAGAACGCTCAAGAAGCCCACGAAGCAATCAGACCATCGGGGGAGACTTTTCGCACTCCTAGCGAGTTGGCATCCGTGTTGCGTGGAAATGATTGGAAGCTTTACAACCTCATTTGGAAAAGAACGCTCGCCTCTCAAATGGCGGATGCCAAAGGGTCAACCGCGACGGTGACAATATCTGCACCCTCAAGCCTTGGGACTTGTGAATTCACGGCGAGCGGAACAGTAATAACGTTCAGAGGGTTTCTGGCCGCCTACGAAGAAGGCCACGACGAGGAACGAAACGAAACCGAAGAGCCAAGCGAAGCGAAACTGCCTCAAATGGTTCAAGGGCAAAGCCTGATCCAAGACACGGTCGAACCTAAAGGGCATGAAACTGTACCACCGCCCCGGTATACGGAGGCGAGTCTCATCAAGACGCTAGAAGAACTTGGAATCGGGCGGCCTTCTACTTATACGGCGATAATCTCAACCATCATCGATCGCGGCTACGTTACCCCACGGGGTTCGGCTCTGATTCCGAATTGGATCGCATTCTCGGTCGTGCGTCTGCTTGAAGACCACTTCACCGAACTTGTGCAATACGACTTCACGGCTGGCATGGAGGGTGACCTCGACAAGATTGCGGATGGCAAGGAGAGCCGCGTCGAATGGCTCAAGAGTTTCTATTTCGGCGGTCCGAACTACAAGGGACTTCGTCAAGTAATTGACAACTTGGGCGAGATCGATGCTCGTACGGTGAACTCGATAAAGCTCGACGAGCAAACCACCCTGAGGATTGGCAAATTCGGACCCTACCTAGAACTTGTCGATCCTGAATCGAGCGAACCAAGACGAGTCAACATTCCAGCCGGACTGGCACCAGACGAATTGACTTCGGCGAAAGTGAAAGAACTCATCGATGCACCGCCGAACTCGGATCGAGTAGTTGGAGTCAACGAAGCAAACGGCAAGACAGTTGTCGCGAAAGTCGGCCGATTTGGGCCTTATGTGACAGAAGTTGACGCTGAATCAGTCGCCGAGACCCCTGAGGTTGAGCCCGCGACCGAAACGCCAACCAAATCCAAGAACGGTTCCAAAAAGGAAGCGACCGCGAAAGCTAGAACGGCATCCTTGTTCAAGAACATGGATCCGGCAACGGTGGATCTGCAAACGGCATTGCGATTACTCGATTTACCTCGGGTCGTCGGCGCGGATCCTGAAACCGGAACCGAGATCACCGCACAAAATGGCAAATTTGGACCGTATTTGAAGCGAGGAACGGATTCGCGTTCCCTAGAAACTGAGCAACAGATCTTTGACATTGACCTTGAGGGTGCGCTGGCGATTTTTGCCCTGCCGAAGTACGGTGCACGTCGACCTTCAAGCGCACTGAAGGAGTTCGATGCCGACCCGGAGAGCGGAAAGCCGATCAAGGTGAAGGATGGCAGGTTCGGTCCGTATGTGACAGACGGCATTACAAACGCAACAATTCCGCGCGGTGAATCAATCGATGACATTGACTTTGAACGAGCCGTCCAACTACTTGCTGACAAGCGAGCGAAAGGCCCTGCAAAACCCCGTGCCAGAGCTACCACGAAACGGACAACTACACGCAAGAGCACTTCAAAATCAACGTCGAAGAAGTAAGAATGCGCGGACTGTTCATAACGTTTGAAGGCGGCGACGGCTCCGGCAAGACAACCCAATCCGAATTGCTAGTCGAATGGCTCGAAAAGCAAGGGCGGACAGTGCTGACAACGAGAGAGCCCGGTGGCACGGAGCTTGGTGAAGAACTACGCGAGATCGTGCTCCACAGTAGAGGTCACATCACACCGAAATCGGAAGCGCTAATTTATGCAGCCGATCGCGCGCACCACATCGCGACGAAGGTACGTCCAGCAATCGAGCGAGGCGAAGTTGTGGTCCAAGACCGTTACTTGGATTCTTCGGTCGCTTATCAAGGTGCGGCTCGAGGACTTGGTACGCAAGAAGTGCGCCGAATTTCACTTTGGGCCGTTGATCAACTCTTGCCAGACCTAACTATCCTGTTAGATCTAGATGAGAATTCAGGGCTCGCCAGGTTACCTGGTTCTAGAACCCGGTTTGATCGCCTTGAGGCCGAGCAATCCGAATTTCATCGAGTTGTCAGGTCAGCATATTTGGAACTCGCCGCTACTGAACCTGAGCGCTTCCTTGTGCTTGATGCGACTAAGCCAATCGACCAGTTGTCTGAACAAATTAGGACGCGAGTCGCCAGCATCCTCGGTTGAACATATGCTTTCGAGTGTGTGGGACGAGTTGATTGGTCAAGACGAAGCCGTCGCGATAATGCAAAACGCCGCGCAAGCGAACATTGATTCTTCCGCACTCGCCCATTCATGGCTTATTACTGGGCCGCCGGGATCCGGTCGATCAAATCTAGCTTTCGCTTTTGCCGCGGCCCTGTTGAGCTCGGGGGACGAAAGTTCGTTTCAGCGCACGATTGCTCAAGTTCAGGCCAGAACTCACCCGGATTTGTCCGTTCTAAGCACCGAGAAAGTGACCATCGGCATCGACGAAGTTCGAGCCCTTGTGGCAAGCTCACAGTTTTCTCCTTCGGTGAGCCGATACAGGGTCGTGATCATTGAAGACGCGGACAGGATGACTGAGCGCACTTCTAATGTGCTTTTGAAGGCTCTAGAGGAGCCACCACCGCAGACGATTTGGATTCTATGTGCACCTAGCGAAGCCGATTTGATCCCGACAATTCGATCAAGGGTTAGATCGGTCAGGTTGCGGATTCCTTCAGTTGCGGATGTCGCGAAACTCCTAACGGACCGCGACGGAATTGAACCAGGGTTGGCTGAGCGGTCCGCCAGGCACGCTCAAAGTCATATCGGTATGGCTCACCGCCTTGCTACGAATCAGGAAGCGCGAGAGCGTCGAAACCAGACTCTAGAGATCGCTCTGTCGTTGCGAACGGTTGCTGATGCCGTGAACGGTGCGGCAAGCCTGATTGAATTGGCGACTGAAGATGCCAGGGCTGTAAATGACGAGCGGGAAGAAAAAGAACGCTCAGATACTTTGCATGCGCTTGGCATTCAAGAAGGAGGCTCGATTCCCACGGCCTTGCGATCTCAAATACGGCAGATCGAGGAAGATCAAAAGCGCCGAGCAACTCGAAGCCTTAGGGACGGAATTGATCGAGTCTTGGTTGACTTTCTTTCTGTCTATCGCGACATCCTCACGTTGCAACTGGGTGCGAAGGTTGATCTCGTCAATAGAGAGCTAGAAGAGCTGTTAGTAGAAGCTTCAAGGACGTCGACGCCGGTTGAAACAATTTTCACACTCGAAGCAATTCGAACAGCAAGGCTGCGGATTGAGGGTAATGTTGCTCCAGCCCTGGCAATCGAAGCCATGTTGCTCAGCTCAATTGAAGGGAAAATGAATTGAGTAAAGATTCTCGCGCACTGAGGTTGCCACTAGTTGCCGCCACTTTGGCGATGACACTTCTGATGAGCGGTTGTGTTTCGATTTTTATCCCGGATCTTCCAACCAAGACGTCTTCCCCGACGGATGAAAAGGTAGAACCGAGTCTGCAAGGTTTTTATTCTCAAGTTCTCAAGTGGACCAAGTGCAATGGTTCGTTTTATTGCGCCAAAGCTTCGGCTCCGATGGATTGGAGCGATCCCTCAAAAGGAAAAATTGAAATCGCACTAGTCAAATCACCGGCAACCGGAAAGAAGCACGGTTCGTTGCTGGTTAACCCTGGCGGCCCTGGGGCTTCTGGAGTGGAATTCGTGGTTGATAGCCTCGATTACGCAGTTGATTCAAAGCTTCAAAGCAACTTTGACATCATCGGGTTTGATCCTCGCGGAGTTGGCAAGTCCACAGCAGTGTCTTGCTACAAGGACCCATCGGATCTAGACAAGTTCATTTACGAGATTGTGCCACTTGAAACAGATCCGGTGAAGACGATCAAAGCAATCGAGGAATCCTATAAGGCGTTCGGTGCCGATTGTTTGAAATACACGGGCGACTTCCTAGGTTTCGTCGACACGATAAGTGCTGCAAAAGACATGGACATGCTTCGTGCGGTTCTAGGCGATAAAAAACTGAACTACCTTGGCTACTCATACGGGACATTTCTAGGAGCCACTTACGCGGAATTGTTCCCCAAAAACACCGGAAAGCTCGTACTAGATGGGGCGCTCGATCCAGCCACTAGCGACTTCGACGTCACGCTCACTCAGGCGAAAGGCTTTGAAAGCGCTGCACGGGCGTACTTGTCAGATTGTCTTTCTCAAAGTGGATGCCCGTTCAGCGGCACGGTAGACCAAGGGATGAAGACAATAAAGTCACTACTTGATCGACTCGATGCGAGCCCGATCAAATCAAGTGACGGCAGGATGCTTGGAAGCGGCACGATGTTTACCGCGATCATTTTGCCTCTATACAGTTCAGATAATTGGCCGTATTTGAGCGATCTGTTCTCTGACGTGTTTCAAGGCAACGCGGATTACGCGTTCCAACTTGCGGATATCTACAACGGTCGAGACGCCGACGGCACTTATAAAGACAATTCGACAGAAGCGTTTACTGCCATCAACTGTTTGGATTACCCACCAGAGGCCTCGCGGGAGGTTGTGATTCAAGAAGCCGAGAGGCTGGCCCAAGAGGCTCCAGTCTTTGGACCACAAATGTCATACGGCGGCACGTCTTGTGTTGATTGGCCATTCAAGTCAACTCGTGTTCGTGGGCCGATCAAGGCAGCCGGTTCCGCTCCGATTCTCGTTTTGGGTACCACGAATGATCCAGCTACCCCTTATCAATGGGCAGTGAACCTAGCTGGAGAATTAGAGAACGGACATCTAATCACCTATAAAGGCGAGGGTCACACGGCGTATAACAAGTCGAATTCTTGTGTCGATGACACAGTTGATGATTTCTTCATTAGCGGTAAGGTCCCGGCAACTGATCCAAAGTGTTAGCTAAGAAGATGCCGACGCGTCGGGATTATCGACTGTGACGATCAGTTAGGATTACTGTGCTTCCTTCAAGGTTGCGCCGCCTTAGCTCAGTTGGCAGAGCGATTCACTCGTAATGAATAGGTCGAGGGTTCGATTCCCTCAGGCGGCTCTGTGTGCAAGGTGACCTTGCTGAAAGCCCAAGTGCAGTTTTGGCGGATATCATAAGCGGGTGAGTCAGGACGAGCCGCAGGGCAGGCGCGCCGCAAGGCAAGCTCAATCCAAGAGCTCTCGCCGAGCGAAAGATCCAAAGTCGAGCGCTCAAGCCGAGACCGAAGTGATTCGATCCTCGAGCCCATCGCGAAACGGTATTTCGGGCTTGCTATCGAAGCATCCGAAAGCGTGGCTGTTTTCATCACTTGCTGTGGCTTTCTTGCTGCTAGGAACAGGTGCAGTGTTTGCCGGAGCTGCAGTCGGCTCACAAAAAGCAAAACCTGTCGCAACAGGAACACCTACTCCAACATTTACGCCTCGAACAATTCCCATCGATATTCCGACTCCCGCGGCTCTTCGCACTTGCTCCATTGATGCCTTGACAAAGGATCCCCGACTACTGACATTCGCTGGTTCAGTCATCAATGTGACAACTGGCGAGTCGCTCTTTGACCGGTCTGCAGCTGCTCCCGCGACTCCTGCGAGTGTTCTCAAAGTGCTCACAGCCGCTGCGGCTTTGGCGATCCTCGGTCCGGACTACCAAATGTCGACGAAAGTGTTTGAGGGTAGCACCCCCGGAAGCATTGTCCTGGTCGGGGGCGGTGACCCAACTCTTAGCGCACTGCCTGCTGGAGTTGAAAGCGTTTACACGGGCGCGCCCAAGCTGGATGATCTTGCTGCGCAAACTAAGACCGCTTGGGAGGCTGCGCACCCTGGAGACCCGATCACGAATGTGATCCTGGATTCCACTTATTGGAATCCTTCAGATAAGTGGGATCCAACTTGGCAACGTAGCGAGCAGACCACGGGTTACCACTCAGAGGTAACAGCCCTCATGGTGGACGGCGATCGTGCAGATCCTCAAAAAATGACAAGCCCGCGTAGTACCGACCCGATCACCAGAGCGGGGGATGCGTTCGTAGCTGCCTTGAATCTTGGGACCCCGGTCACCATGTCAACGGGTTCAGCGTTAGCAGGCAAGCCATTACTTGCTGAAGTGAAGTCCCAGCCGCTCAAAGTGCTTATAGGCCAAATGTTGTTGAACTCCGACAACACTCTTGCCGAGATGATCGCAAGGGTTGCATCCAAGGATTCAGGTGGTGGCGGAACTTCCGCATCTCTCGCGTCGGTTATCCCCGCAGCTTTGACAACTTATGGGCTTGACACAACCGGTGTAACAATTCGCGACGGCTCAGGTTTGAGTGATCAGAATCTTGTTTCGCCTTTGTTCGCGGCTCAACTGATGGCAAAAGTGTATTCGGGAGCTCAAGGTCTCGACGTGATCAAGGCGGGACTGCCAGTTGCCGGAAAGACCGGTAGTCTAGCCAGTCGCTTTGGAGGAGCCAACGCGGTCGCAAGAGGAAAAGTCGTTGCGAAAACCGGTTGGATCAATTCCGCTAGAACGTTAGCCGGTTGGGTGACGGCAGAGGATGGTTCAGTACTTGCGTTCGCGTTCTACGCTTTAGGTCCAGTGAAATCCAATGCGATGGAAGCGCTGGACACTGTAACGACCGGTGTCTATACCTGCGGCAGTAATCTTTCAAACAACTAGGTAGATCATGACAAAAGCACTATTTATCATTGATGTTCAAAACGATTTCACTGAAGGCGGGGCACTGGGAGTTGAGGGCGGTGCCGCCCTTGCGAGTAACGTCACAAAGTACTTGAACGCAAACAAGTCGGCATACGCGCACGTGTTCGCTTCACGGGATTGGCATGACGCAAACAGCGACAACGGTGGCCATTTCGCGCTCGAGGGCGAGCCGAACTATGTGACAACGTGGCCCGTCCACTGTGTTGCTGGGACTCCTGGTGCGGAATATCATCCCGCATTGAAATTGGATGCCGACACAATCCACATCAAGAAGGGCCAGGGTGTTCCCGCTTATTCAATATTCGAGGGAACAGCCGAGGATGGCAGTAGCGTCGCAGACAAACTGCAAGAGTTAGGGATCGACGAAGTTGACGTCGTCGGAATTGCAACGGACTACTGTGTTCGGGCTTCCGCGATGGATGCGATCGACCATGGTCAAGAAGTCAGGGTTCTAACCGACCTGGTTGCAGGCGTCGCGAAAGAATCTAGCGAACACGCGCTTGAAGAACTTGGTCATGCCGGCGCGGCGATTGTGGAGTCGAAATCACTGGACAAGTAAATCGCAAAGGCCTTGCCTTCATGGCGGCGAGCCATGTTGTGGACGATTTCTATCAAGGCGCTGTCCCGGCGCTGTTACCGTTTCTGGTTCTCGAACGTAACTACAGTTACGCAGCTGTAGCTGGCTTAACTCTCGCTGCGAACCTGCTTTCTTCTGTTGCTCAGCCAGCTTTCGGATGGTGGGGGGACCGTCATCCGAGAAGATGGATGATTCCGGTCGGCATGCTAACCGCAGCGGTTGGTGTAAGTCTTGTCGCATTCTCTGTTGAATATTGGACCACGTGGGTTCTCATTGCGATCGCGGGACTTGGAATTTCCGCCTTTCATCCGGAAGCTGCGCGCGCCGCGAGGCTAGCCTCGGGAAACAGTAATCGTGCGATGAGTATTTTTGCGCTTGGCGGCAACACCGGATTCGCGCTCGGTTCTCTAGTTACAACACCGTTGCTGCTAATTGCAGGCCTTCAAGGTGCGATCTTCCTTGTGATCCCAGCGGCCATAATGGCGCTGCTTCTGATCCTTCGGCTCAATCGAGTCTTGGACGGCCCGATTGGAAAGTCCAAGCGAGCCGTGCCCCATTTTGGGCCAGACAACTGGCCAGCGTTTCTTAGACTCACAGCCGTCGTTGTTACCCGATCGATCATTTTCTTTGGGGCGGTGTCTTTCATCGCGCTCTATTTCATTCACGACTTTAAGACGAGTGAAGCACTCGGCGGCATCGCACTCAGTGTGTTCTTGTTCGCGGGAGCGGCGGGCACCTTGGTGGGTGGATGGCTCGCAGATCGGATCGGTCGTTTAAAGAGTATTCGACTGGGTTTTGCAATTACGTTTCCGACACTGCTGGGACTATTTCTTGCACCCAACTGGCCGGTTGCCCTGATGTTCACAGCGCTATTTGGTGTCGCGGTGTTCATTCCGTTTGCAGTGTTTGTCGTGCTCGGTCAGGACTATTTGCCAAACCGGATCGGCATAGCAAGCGGGGTCACGGTAGGACTCGCGGTCACTGTTGGCGGGTTGTTTACCCCACTACTCGGCTGGATTGCAGACCAAACAGATTTGCGGATCGCGTTTGCGATCCTGCTTGGGCTCACCGTGGTTTGTCTTGGTTTAGCATTCTTGCTCACCGAACCTTCCTCGACACCTCGGCATCCGCGGCCCACAGGGGACGCAACAGCCGAGGCGGCTGAAGAGGGAGTTATCTGAGCTAAACCTGATGCCCCAGTTTGTATTCCGGCATCGGATCACCTTCACGAGTGTATGAGAAACCGTCCGCACCGATCGTGACAGTTGATTCAGCGGTCTCAGTGCGCGCGACGAGCGATTTTGGCTTCCCATCAAGATCGAGCACTTTGGATCCTTCGTTGTACCAACTCGGAACCACGGGATTCCCCCACCAGTCGCGACGTTGGTTATCGTGAACATCCCAACTGATGAGCGGATTGTCGGGGTCGCCCGTGTAGTAATCCTGTGTGTAAATCTCGATCCGGTGCCCATCTGGGTCGCGAAGGTAAAGGTAAAACGCATTTGAAACACCGTGGCGGCCTGGCCCACGCTCAATCCGATCTGATTGCCTAAACGCTCCGAGCCGATCGCAAATGTAAAGGATGTGGTGTTGCTCGTGGGTATTGAACGCAATGTGGTGCATGCGCGGCCCGTCACCACCAGTCAACGCAATATCGTGAACAGTTGGTTTGCGAAACAGCCAACTGGCAAACACGGTTCCTTCTTTGTCGCGAATATCCTCTGAAACTCTGAAGCCGAGCCCCTCGTAGTATTTCTGAGCGAGTGGAACATCCGGAGTCATGATGTTGAAGTGGTCCAGCCTTGTGATCGCACCGGCGCCGTGCAAGTCGTAACGTTGAGTGAATCGCTCAACATGATCAGCCTCGTAGAAAAACTCGATCGGGAAGCCGAGTGGATCTTCAACTCTTACAGCGTCGCCGATTCCACGAGTGGCGCCGGACTTGCGGACTTCGATGCGGCATCCTAGGTTCTTGAAGTATTCGGTTGCAAGTTTGACTTCTTCGTTTGAGCGCACTCGATAAGCGAGAGCACCGAGAGCGGCTTCCGGGCCTTTCTTGAGCACGAGCGAGTGATAGAGATATTCTTCAAATCCGCGCAAGTGAATACTTGAGTCGTCTTCGTAGGTTACGTAAAGCCCGAGCACTCCTTCGTAAAACGCCTTGCTTGCAGCAAGGTCGGTGACAAATAGTTCGGCGTAACCGACTCTTAGAACATCAAAAGGGGCAGTCATCGTTGACTCCTTATCAATTTGCGCTTGCACCGAATTTCGGTGTGTGAACGGGGGACAGTGAAATGTGTACTGCTTGCTGCTCGGTGTAAAAATCCAGGGAACGATAGCCGCCTTCTTGGCCCAGTCCGCTAGCTTTCACTCCGCCAAACGGGGTCCGCAAATCACGCACGTTGTGGGAATTGAGCCAAACCATTCCGGCCTCAATTTCATGAGCGAAGTTGTGTGCGCGCTTCAAATCGTTGGTCCAAAGGTAGGCCGCGAGTCCGTACTTGACGTCGTTCGCGAGTTTCAATGCGTCCGCGTCGGTTTCGAACGGAGTGATTGCAACGACTGGACCGAAAATTTCCTCCTGGAAAATTCGGGCGGTTGGCTTGACGTCTGCGAACACTGTCGGTTGAACGTAGTTTCCGGTTGGCAGGTTGTCTGGTCTTCCACCGCCCGCGACGAGTCGGCCTTCACTCTTACCCAATTCGACATAGCTCATCACTTTCGCGTAATGCTCCGGGTGCACAAGGGCGCCGACTTCGGTCTTCGGGTCGTGAGGATCTCCAACGACGATGTTTGAAGCACGCTTTGCGTATCGCTCCACAAATTCGTCGTAGATTCCGCGTTGAACGAGGATTCGGCTACCGGCGGTGCATCGCTCGCCGTTGAGTGAAAACACTCCAAACAAAGTTGAATCGATTGCGGCATCCAAATCTGCGTCATCGAACACGATCGCTGGAGACTTGCCGCCGAGTTCCATTGACAGTCCCTTGAGGTGTTTAGCCGAATTTCCAAAAATCAACTGGCCAGTAGTGGTTTCACCCGTGAAAGAAATGAGCGGAACGAGAGGATGCTTGACGAGCGCGTCGCCGGCCTCTTCACCGAGCCCATTGACGAGATTGAACACCCCTGTTGGCAAACCCGCCTCTTCAAAGATTCCCGCCCACAGGCTAGCCGATAGCGGAGTGAACTCCGCTGGCTTTAACACCACGGTGCAACCGGATGCGAGCGCAGGGGCAAGCTTCCAACTTTCGAGCATAAACGGTGTGTTCCAAGGTGTAATGAGTCCCGCCACACCCACAGGCTTTCGGTGCACGTAGTTCAACTGTGTTTCTGGGACTTGGTAGGTCTCATCCCTCTGGGCGACCACGAGGTCAGCGAAATACCTGAAGTTTTCGGCCGCGCGTTGAGCTTGACCTAAAGCCTGTGTAATTGGAAGCCCGGTGTCAAAAGTTTCAAACTCGGCGAGTTCTTTGTCTCTTGATGCAACCTGGTCCGCGACTCGGTGCAGAATTTTTGCGCGTTCTCGGTTCTTCATTCGAGGCCAGGGTCCTTCGGTGAAGGCCTTGCGCGCGGCGAGAACGGCAAGTTCAATGTCGGCGGCCTTGCCGGAAGCTGCTTTCAAATAGTTCTGGTTCGTGACCGGGTCAAGCACGTCGAATGTTGAACCATCAACACTGTCAACGAACTTCCCGTCAATGTAATGCTGAATTCGGCTCGGCAGTCCTTGTGGTACGAAATGACTCATTTGGTGGCACCAATCTCGAAACCTTCAGCGGATGTCAGGTAATTTTTGCCCTCTTCAAGCAACGCCTTGATCTTGATCAAACCCGCCTCAGTGGGTTCGATGAGTGGTGCACGCACGTGACCGCTTCTAACCAGGCCGCGTTGTTCGAGCACCCATTTTCCCGGCGCCGGGTTCGTCTCAACGAATAGCAAATCAACAAGCGGATGAAGTCCGTAATGAATCTTGCGAGCTCTCTCAAAATCACCAGCTTCCCAAGCTTCATACATTTCGGCTACCGCTGCTGGGGCGATATTTGCGGTAGCGCTTACGAAGCCCGCCCCACCGAGCGACATGAGTGGAAGACAAAGCAGTTCGATACCGGACCAAACCAATAATTCTGGGCCACACAAGTGGAGCACTCTAGAGAAGTGTTCAAAGTCCTTGGTTGTTTCTTTTACACCGACAAAATTCTCAACATCTTTGAAGAGTCTTGCGACAGTTTCCGGGGCAATATCAACCGCGGTTCGACTTGGAACGTTGTAGGCGACGATTGGCAGATCTGGGAATTCGTTTGCAACCGTTAGGTACCACTGGTAGAGAGCCTCTTGAGTTGGTCGCGCGTAATAAGGCGTGATGATGAGAGCCGCATCGATTCCCGCGTCGCGTGCTGCTGCAGTCAGTTCCAAAGTTTCGTCTAGCTTCGCCGAACCCGTGCCAGGCATGAATGGAACTCGGTCTGCAATCACATCGGCGACGATTTTGATTGCTTCGGCTCGCTCGGAAATCTTCTGGGAACTGGGCTCTCCCGTCGATCCGCCAATTGAAATTCCGTGACTTCCTGAAGCAAGTTGCCATTCAACTAGATTCTTCAGGCTTTCGGTGTCGAGCGCACCGTCTGAAGTGAACGGGGTCATTAGTGGGGCGATTGACCCCTTGATGCTTTTCGGGTTGCTTCGGAATTTCATGCGGTTTCCTTGATTCTTGTGTGCTTGCTTCGTGCAGTCTCGTGTTCTAAGAACGCATCCAGGGTTGCGAGTCGGTGATTGCGTGCGGCCAATTCGATTTCAAGAGGGTCGGCATCCGTTTCGATGAGATGGAGGATTTTCTCGTGCTCCGCGACGGACTGTTTTGCGCGGCCAGGTACGAAGCTGAAAATTGATTCGCGAAGAACCCCGAGCCTTGCCCAGCCTCTGTCGACGAGTTCGCGAATGTGCGGATTCGGACATGGTTCGAACAGGATCGTATGAAACTCTCGATTTAGTGAAGTGAAGGCCAGCGGATCGAAATGGTCGAGCGTTTCAGAAAGCTCAAGGTTCACCTCTCGTGCCCGCGCAATGTCAGTCTTACTGAGCAAGGGGGCGGATGCACAAGTCGCCCAACCCTCCACGAGGCTAAGTGTTTGCATTGTGATTTCGTACTCTCGCGGGTTCACCATTGTCACTCTTGCCCCGACGTTGCGTTCGAATTCGACGAGTCCTTCGGCTTCGAGGCGTCTGATAGCTTCGCGAACCGGAACGACGCTCACATCAAGATCGGCCGCTATGGTTGCGAGCACCAGTCGGTAACCGGGGCTGTAGCGACCACTGTTGATCTCTCCGCGAAGGTAGTCGTATGCGAGCTGTGACTTGCTCTTACTCGGTGACTCTGAGTCCTGAGTCTCTGCGCTTAGTGTTTCAGTAGCCACTCTTGGTACCTCCGCTTCCAGTCCTCATTCATTGGGTAAAGACCATCGACACTAGCGCCTTCAGCGACCTGCTCCGAGATGAATTGTTCTTGCCGCTCTTGTTCGATTGCGGCATCGACAACTTCCTCGACGAGGTTCGGTGGGATAACGATCACACCGTCCGCATCGCCGACTATGACGTCGCCCGGTTGAACCGCTGTGCCGCCGCAGGCGATGGTTTCGTCTGTTGCCCAAGGCACATGGCGGCGCCCGAGTACCGCAGGGTGGGGCCCGGCGTGATAAGTGGGAATCCCGAGTTCAGTTACGGCATCCAAGTCACGGATGCCACCGTCAGTGACAATTCCGGCGGCGCCTTTGACCTGCGCACGCAATGCCAAAATGTCACCGACGGTCCCTGTTCCTTTTTCACCGCGGGCATCGATCACTAGCACTTCACCTGGGCCTAACGAATCGAATGCGCGCTTTTGAGCGTTGAATCCGCCTCCGTGGCTTTCGAATAAGTCTTCTCTGCCGGGAATGAATCGTAATGTTCGGGTAGTTCCAATCAACTTTGATTGCGGTTGAGTCGAGTGAACTCCGTCAATTGATACGGTGTTGAGTCCACGCTTGCGCAATTGCGAACTCAAAGTGGCTGTGCCTACCGAACTGAGCTTTTCGATCAACTCGGGTTGCAGCGCGCTGCTCGGGGTTCGACCGTATGCTTCGTCGCGCTGGGTATCATCCACTTTTGGTTTGGCTCCAAAGTCCGCGAATGGCACGTTTCCCTGAGTCACCGTTGTCAGCAACTTGCCGGTGCTTTCATTGCCGGAACTAACTTCGACCTCCACGGTGTCGCCTGGTCTAACAACGGTTGAACCGGCAGGGGTTCCAGTCAAAATTAGGTCGCCGACTTCGAGGGTTATCAATTGCGAAAGGTCCGCAACTAGTTGAGCGAAATCGAACAACAGGGTCGCAGAACTGTCATCCTGAACTAACTCACCGTTGACCCAAGTTCGAACTTGTAGCTGCTTGGGGTCAAGCTTGGTTGCATCCAATACGGCTGGACCAACCGGAGTGAAACCGTCGCCACCTTTCGACCTGAGGTTCGATCCCTTGTCCGCGTAGCGAAGATCGTAAATGCCGAAGTCGTTGGCTGCGGTTACTCCCGAAACCGACGACCAGGCATTCTTTGGGTCCACTCGCCGAGTGGTTTTTCCGATCACTAATGCGATTTCGCCTTCGAAGGCGAGCAATTCACAACCGAGGGGTAGTTCGATAGTTGAGCCTGTCGTGGAAAGCGAGGACGCAGGCTTCAAGAAATAGCTTGGCAAACTAGGAGTTCGACCACGTTGTGCTGCCCGGCTGGGATAGTTGAGGTGAACCGCGATGACTTTGCCGGGGCGGGGTTCTTTAGGATTGTAATCAGTAGTCAACGCACTCTCCTTTGATGTACAAAATAATATACGATTTTCAGAATTTGTCGATGCCTGACCTTCCACCGGCACGATTCATTGCAGATCCTCGGTGATTTGCTTTGCGGCGAGATTTAGCCGCGAACCCAGCGTTTCAACCGGTTCCACTGTTGCGATGTAAACCACCGCGATTGTTGCCGGGGGTTGCCCCTTGAGTTTCAGTGGAGCAGCCACGCAAGTCAAACCTGGAATGACTTCGTCGTGACTAGTTGCGAAGCCACGAAGGGCGACTTCAAGCGCTTCCGGTCGAAATTGCTGGCCTAGGCTGCGAATTTGCGTTTGGCTCATGACTGATTGGATTGCTATTCCTGGCGCTCCAACCGAGAGTTCATGTCGAGTACCGGGTCGTTGCGCAATGCTCGCGTGGGCGTGATTCGGCTCGACACTTACGAGGGTTACCACTTGGCTTCGGTCGAGAACTGCCAAAAATGTTGTCATCCCGAGATCATTTGCAACTTGAGTGATAACCGGCAAAGTTGCAGTCTGCAGATCGCGGGAAACGTTTTGAGCGAGGGTAGCCATGCGTGGGGCAAGTTGCACTGCTCCGTCAGCGTTTCTTGTGACAAGCCCGTGATCCTCAAGTGTGCGCAAGATTCTATACGCGATTGACCGGTGTACTCCAAGGCTGCTGGCCAAAGAGTCGATTGTTGGCGGGATTGTTGCTTCGGCCAGGACCTCAAGCATTTGGATTCCCCGTGAGAGAGTCTGCGAATGAGTTGAGCCTGAATGCATTTCGCTTGTCTTTCGCTGGCGTTGAGGGCTATTGTTCAAAGAAAGAACATTGTGTTCGATATTAGAACACGAGAGCGGAGAATATCAACGATGGCTTCGAGAATCCAAAAGGGTTTCGAACCTGGTTCGCGGTTGTACCAGCCGCCACAATTGCACTTGCGAGGTAGCTTTAGTAGGTTCGCCACTGGCGTTGCTGTCTTGACGTTTGAAGCAAGCGATGGGCGTCACGGAATCACCATAAACTCGTTCACTTCCGTCTCGATGGAGCCGCCACTCGTTCTCGTTAGCATCGCGAGATCAACCAAGACGCACGATGAACTTTCGGGCAAACCGTTCACAGTCAACATATTGGGAGCTGAACAAGAAGATATTGCCAAACACTATTCCGGTCGGCCGAATCGGGAACCGACCTGGGTTCAAGGTGATATTGCTCCGCGCCTCAGCGGGCCACT
This sequence comes from Cryobacterium sp., assembly GCA_019639015.1. Classification (GTDB taxonomy): domain Bacteria; phylum Actinomycetota; class Actinomycetes; order Actinomycetales; family Microbacteriaceae; genus Terrimesophilobacter. The sequence goes on from JAHBSS010000016.1 coordinate 22,216, forward strand.
CGCTTGGTTTTCCTGCACGCCGTGGGCCGAATATGACGGTGGCGATCACACCCTCTACCTCGGCGAAGTTCAGCAGTATGACTATCGTCGTGGTGATGCCCTTGGGTTCGTTGGTGGCCGCTTCGTAACTATTCCTGAAAATCTCGGTGGCCATGAAGCCCTTATTTAGAAGTACCGCAATTGAAAACCAATAGCCGCGGGCAATCAATCCCCTGAAACTAAAGGGGAGAACATAGTGAGAGTCAGAGGAGTCAAATGGGCGCCAGAACTGGTCAACAGTATTTAGACAAGATCAACTCGATGCGGCCGCACGTCAACATTGACGGTGTAGTTGTAAGCGAGAACATCGCTGAGCATCCGGCATTCAAGAATGTCGCGCGCACCTACGCGAAATTATTCGATCTTCAACACGATCCTAAGTACAAAGACAAACTCACCTACAAGTCACCAACAACCGGCGATCCGGTAAATGTGTCGTTCTTGCAACCGCGCACTCTTGAAGACCTCGAGCGCCGACGCGCTGGAATTCAAGTTTGGGCAGAATATTCAAACGGTTTCTTGGGTCGTACCGGCGACTACATGAACTCGTCGCTGACAGCGCTTTCGTCGGCGAAGAAGTGGTTCGAGCAGGCGGACCCGGTGTTTGGGGAGCGGATAGAAGCGTATTACGAGCAAGCGAGGGAGAACGACTGGCTTGCAACGCACACGTTGATTCCACCGCAAGTGAACCGGTCGGTTTCCGGTAGCGAACAACTCGGTGGTCAGTTAGCAGCTCGAATCGTTGAAGAACGACCGGACGGAATAGTGATTCACGGCGCCAGGATGCTAGCGACCGTCGCACCTATAGCCGACGAACTCCTGGTGTTCCCGTCAACGGTACTTCGCGGTACACCGGAAGACGCACCGTACTCATACGCGTTTGCGATCCAGAACGATGCTCCTGGACTCAAATACCTCTGCCGTAGTTCGCTTCACAACGGCGGCTCGCACTTTGATGAACCGCTCGCAAGTCGCTACGAAGAGATGGATGCGGTCGTGGCATTCGACCAAGTATTCGTACCGAACGAGCGCATCTTCATGCTCGGTCATCCGGAACTTTGCAACAACTTCTATACCGATACCGGCGCGACAGCGCTCATGACCCAACAAGTCGTAACGCGAACCATCGCCAAGAGCGAATTCTTTCTCGGGCTTGCAACCGAGATTTCCGAAGCAATCGGAATCGATGGGTTCCTTCACATTCAAGAAGCGCTCGCGGAACTAGTGGTTGACGTCGAGATCGGCAAAGCGCTCATGCGTTCGGCCGAGGTTGACGCAAAGCTAAATGAGTGGGGCATGATGACCCCGCACTGGCCAACCTTGAATGCGGCAAGAAACTGGTACCCGAAGATCTCGCAGCGGTTCCCGCAAATCATTCGAATGTTTTGTGCGAGTGGCTTAATGGCACTGCCAAGCGAAGCTGACCTTGCAAGTGACGCACTCGCCGATATCGAGTTGTACCTACAAGGAAAGTCGCTCACCGGACCGGAGCGCGTGAAGTTGTTCCGTCTTGCATACGATGCGTCAATCACTGGGTTCTCTTCAAGGCAAGCACTGTATGAGTATTTCTTCTTCGGTGACCCGGTGCGCATGGCCGGGGCACTTGTGAGTAGCTATGACAAGCAGCCGTTACAACAACGGATTCGCGATTTCCTAGAACGCCAGGACTGATTACGGCGAGATAGCGGCGGAGCCTTTTACGCGGCTATTGGTATTGCGAGAACGCTCAGCCGACAGTTGCTCTAAATGGATACGCTTGAGTGAACCCAATGAGGAGTTATCAATGAGCGCACAGCGCGAAGCCGAACTACTGGCTTCTGTTCCGAACAAGTTATTTATCGCCGGAAAGTGGGTGGATGGCTCCGGAGGCGGAACCCTGGACGTCAATGACCCATCCACGGGCAAAATCATCAAGACCATTGCCGACGCGACGCCGCAAGATGCCCAAGCAGCAATGGATGCTGCAGCCGAAGCGCAAGAATCCTGGGCGGCAACCCCACCTCGCGAGAGAAGCGAATTACTTCGTCGAGCATTCAATGCTCTTGCAGAGCGCTCGGAGGACTTTTCTCTGCTCATGACCCTTGAGATGGGCAAGCCTATTTCAGAATCACGCGCAGAGGTGAAGTACGGCAACGAATTCTTGAGGTGGTTCAGCGAAGAAGCTGTTCGCATCCACGGAAGGTACGGATCAAACCCAGAAGGTACGGGAATGATGATCGTGACACAGCGACCAGTCGGTCCTTGCTATCTAGTGACACCGTGGAACTTCCCGCTAGCAATGGCGACTAGAAAACTCGGTCCCGCGCTCGCCGCTGGTTGCACCGCGGTCGTGAAGCCAGCGTCGTTGACTCCGCTCACAACACTCGCGTTCGCGAAATTGCTTGAAGATGTTGGACTGCCTGCAGGGGTCGTCAACGTGATCACGAGTTCGTCATCAAGTGCAGTTTCAAAGCCAATTTTTGCGGATCCGAGACTGCGAAAACTCAGCTTCACGGGCTCCACTTCTGTTGGAATCTCCCTATTGAAGCAAGCCGCAGATCGGGTGCTTCGAACATCCATGGAGTTGGGTGGAAACGCACCATTCGTGGTATTTGAGGATGCCGATCTCGACAAAGCAGTCGAGGGTGCAATGATCGCAAAGTTCCGCAACATCGGGCAGGCTTGCACGGCGGGGAACAGATTCATTGTGCAGGAATCTGTCGCGGCCGCATTTGTTGAGAAGATCACTGCAAAGGTCAACGCGTTCAAGGTAGGTCGGGGAACCGAAGAAGATGTGACAATCGGCCCACTTGTAGATCAAGACGCCGTCGACAAAGTTGGTGGTCTTGTCGACGACGCGGTAAAGAAAGGCGCGAAGCTTCACACGGGTGGTCACGCGATCGAGGGGCCGGGCACGTTCTATGAGCCAACAGTTTTGAGCGATGTTAAGCCGGGCAGCGAGATTCTGACCGAGGAGATTTTTGGGCCAGTGCTTGCAATAACGACCTTCAAGACCGAAGCAGAAGCGGTGAAACTCGCAAACGACACGGACTTTGGACTGATCGGTTACGTGTACACGAAAGACCTTGCTCGCGGTCAAAGGATGATCAACTCGATTGATACCGGAATGATGGGCCTAAACGTCGGTGTCGCTTCCAACGCGGCCGCCCCGTTTGGTGGTGTCAAGCTTTCGGGACTCGGCAAGGAGGGTGGATTTGAAGGCATCCACGAATACCTCTCCACGAAGTACACAATGACTCCGGCGCCATGAACGTTCAAGACGCCGTAATAGTCGACCTAGTTCGGACCCCGTCGGGTAAAGGGAAGCCCGGGGGAGCACTTTCGAGCATTCACCCGGTTGACCTTCTGGCTGAAGTGCTTGAGAGCATTGTCAGTCGCAACAATCTTGAACCGGGAATGGTTGACGACGTTATCGCTGGTTGTGTTTCGCAAATTGGCGAGCAGGCGTACAACATTGGTCGAAACGCACTGCTAGCTGCGGGTTTTCCGGATTCGGTTCCCGGTACAACCGTTGACAGGCAGTGCGGCTCAAGCCAGCAAGCAGCGATGTTTGCAGCTCAAGCAGTCATGACGGGTCAGTATGACGTTGTCATAGCTTGCGGTGTTGAATCGATGAGCCGTATTCCACTCGGTACGTCCGGTGCGGGAATGGATCGTTTCGGTTCGAAGCTTCGTGCAAGGTACCCGGAAGGGCTTGTGAATCAGGGTGTGTCAGCGGAACTTATCGCAAACAAGTGGGGCTTGAGTCGCGAAGTTCTTGATGAATTCGCAGCTCGCTCGCACAGGCTTTCCGTCGAAGCAAGAGATCGATTCAGCACTGAAATTCTTCCAATCGCTGGAGTGAGTGTCGATGAGACAGTTCGCGACACGACAACCGTTGAGGGGCTCGCTTCTCTGGCGCCAGCATTCAGAACGGATGAGCTGGCTACGCGATTCCCGGAGCTTGATTGGAAAATCACTCCGGGTAACTCGAGCCCGTTGACGGACGGTGCATCCGCGGCGTTGATTATGAGCGCCAAGCGTGCGACTCAACTTGGATTGAAACCACGAGCAAGATTCCACGCGTTTGCTGTTACCGGAAGCGACCCGATTTTCATGCTGACCGGAATCATTCCCGCCACCAAAAAAGTGCTAGAGCGGGCTGGGCTTAGCTTGGAAGACATTGACTGGTTTGAAGTCAACGAAGCGTTTGCTTCGGTTCCGCTTGCATGGCAGAAGGAACTGGGAACTGACCCGCAGAAACTTAACCCGCGAGGTGGAGCTATTGCTTTGGGTCACGCACTCGGCTCGTCCGGCACCCGATTACTAACGACGCTCGTGAATCAGCTTGAGGCGACAGGCAAACGGTGGGGGCTGCAAACCATGTGCGAAGGCGGCGGAATGGCCAACGCGACAATTATTGAGCGACTCTAAGCAAGGGGAGAAAGATGCAGATTTCAGGTTGTGCGGCTCTCGTGACGGGAGGGGCCTCGGGGTTAGGACTTGCAACTGCGAAAGCGCTTGCGGCGGCTGGCGCCGAAGTAGTGATCGCTGATCTTCCGAGTTCAAAAGGAGACCAGGTTGAAGGGGTTACTTTTGCGCCAACCGATGTAACCGATGAGGCACAGGTTCGTGCCGCAATTTCGATGGCGAAAGCACCACTTCGCATTGTCGTGAACTGTGCCGGCATCGCCACAGCTGAGCGTGCGCTCGGCAAGGAAGGCCCGCTTGCACTTGAAAGGTTCGCACGGGTGATTCAGGTAAATCTCGTTGGGACGTTCAACGTCATCCGGCTGGCGGCGGAGGCCATTGCGGCAACCGAACCGATCGGAGGCACTGGCCGCGGCGAAGCAGAACGCGGAGTGATCGTGAACACGGCATCCGTAGCGGCTTTTGACGGGCAAATAGGTCAAGCGGCTTACTCGGCATCAAAGGGTGCGGTTGCAGCAATGACGTTGCCTTTGGCGCGCGAGTTTGCTGCGAGGCTAATTCGCGTTATGACAATTGCTCCTGGAACGTTTGACACACCGATGATGGCCGGGCTGCCGGAAGCTGCACGTACTTCACTCGCGGATCAAGTGCCGCATCCATCTCGGCTGGGAAGACCAGAAGAGTATGCGGCACTTGTAAAGCACATCGTAGAAAACCCGATGCTAAACGGCGAAGTAATCAGACTCGATGGCGCAATTCGGATGCAGCCAAAGTAGTTGGTCAGCTTGTGGTTCCGACGCCACAACTTGTCGAGTTGAATACCTGTTGCCAAGTGGGCGAAGGTGCGCCACTGTTCGAACCCACCTGGGTTAGTACAACCTGGCAATTTGAGAACACAATACTCTTCGGGTCAGCGCCACCAAACGGTTGACCTTTGAGGGTCCCCGCGGCGACCGCGCCGTCGAAGCCATACCAAAGCCCCGACCAGGCCTGCATTGGAGCGTATCCACTTGTGCCTTTCACGTCATTGCTAATTGCAACAGTCAGTGAACCAGTGCCGGGTCCTGTCAAGAAGGCAGATTGCTGGCAGTGCGGGATGTAATCGCCAGGCGACGGCGCAGTACCAAGAACTTCAAGTTGCTTGATACCTCCGGTAGCCGCAAGGCTCACTGGCAATGTCTGACTTGAAGAAGGGAAGAGTGCAATCGGCAAATCGGATGGCCAGGCAACTGAGCCCTGCGCTGTAGCACTGAAATCGACTTGAAGTATCGAACTATTGGTTGCAGCAAGAACACTTGCGTCGGACTCACTGACACACCAAGAGCTAATTGCGTTAACGCCATCAGCGGCAATAGGTTCGGTCGATGGTTGGACCGAATGCACAGTTAGCACAAGATTTAGCACCGCCCCGTTACTTGCAGTTGCAGTACCGATCAATCCGAGCATCGCATCTGCGGGCATTGTTGGGAACGTGGGAGTCGGATCTGGAGTTGGTGTCGGTGCTTGAGAAACGGAACTTGCCGACGGTGTTGAACCCAAATTGCTAGGCAAAGTGAGCGGCTGACAAGCAGTCAACGCTGCAGTAGCAAACAGAGCGGTCGCACCGAATAGATACCGTCGATTTAACATGACTTCCTCTCGGGTTGGGATCAAACTAAGAGCAAGAATACGGGTTTGTTGGCGGATTTTGTGCTTTGTGCCTGGTTCAGTTATGGAACAAATGTGCCCTGCTCTTGATAGCGTTTATCTTTGTGCCGAGCCCTTCAATTCCTGTTGTCAAGGCGACTGAACTTGTCAAGAAATATAAGGAATTCTCGGCTGTCGACGGGATATCTTTTGAGATCGCTTCCGGTGAATCGTTCGGATTCCTAGGTCCAAACGGTGCCGGCAAATCCACAACCATGCGGATGATCGGGGCGGTATCCACGCGAACGTCCGGAGAACTGAGCGTGGTCGGTTTGGATCCGAACAACTATGGACCGGAAATTCGCTCCCAACTTGGAGTCGTGCCGCAATCCGACAACCTTGACACGGAACTTCGAGTGCGAGAGAACCTGATTGTTTACGGTCGCTACTTTGGGCTCGGTCGCAGTTTCTTGTCATCCAAGGCAGATGAATTGCTCGAGTTTGCTCAACTCAAAGACAAGGCAAAGGAGCGAATCGACGATCTTTCCGGTGGGATGAAGCGTCGGCTAACAATTGCCAGAGCACTCATAAACGACCCTCGGATTTTGCTTCTCGATGAGCCGACAACTGGTCTTGACCCTCAAGCTCGACACATTCTGTGGGATCGATTGTTTCGCCTAAAAGAGCAAGGAACGACCCTGATCTTGACAACGCACTATATGGACGAAGCTGAGCAACTTTGCGACAGGCTCGTAGTCATCGACAAGGGCAAGATCATGGCCGAGGGCTCGCCCGCGTCGCTTATTCGCAAATATTCGAGTCGAGAAGTGCTCGAACTACGATTCGGTTCCGAGCACAACGCAAAGGTCGCCAAGAAGGTTGATGGCATTGGCGAACGTGTTGAGGTACTGCCAGATCGCATCCTGATTTACAGTGAGAACGGTGAAGCGACCCTCAAGCAAATAACAGATTTGGGGCTCAACCCACTCACCTCACTCGTGCGCAGATCAAGTCTTGAGGACGTGTTCTTGCGACTAACCGGGCGATCGCTAATCGAATGACAAACACCGCAATTCCTGGTGCACCAGGGGAAACGCTCGAATCTCCGGCGACTGCAAAAGCAATGGCTGGAGGAATAAAGCTACGCCGATACGGCAGTTGGTACGTTGCCGAGCACAGGTTGCGCTCAATGCGTTCTTACTTGCAAACCATGATTGCCACTGGGATCGGAACGCCAGTTCTGTACCTCTATGCAATGGGGGTTGGGCTTGCGACGTTAGTGGATGCCGATCAAGGTCAAGGTCTCGACAAAGTCAGCTACCTCATATTTGTAGCCCCGGCACTCATCTGCAGTGCGGCGCTAACAATCGCAACGGAAGAGTTCAGTTATCCCATCATGCTCGGATTCAAATGGAATCCGACATTCTTCGGTATGAATGCGGCCGGCCTTCAGGGCGGGCAAATCATCAACGGAGTCACTTACTCGGTAATTATTCGATTGGTTGTTCAAAGCAGCGTGTACTACCTGTTCATGTTGCTGTTTCATGCGATCCCGAGCCCGCTTGGTTGGCTGTCGATCTTCGTGGCAGTGCTCACAGGAACAGCGATCGGCACCTTACTAATGGCCTATGCGACCCGACTTGAAGAAGATAAGGGACAGTTCAACTACATCATGCGATTTGGGATAATTCCGCTGACTTTGTTCTCTGGAACGTTCTTCCCACTCGCAGCGCTACCGACTTGGTTGCACTGGATCGGCTGGATTTCGCCACTTTGGCACGGAACGGAACTCGCACGAGTATTCGCATTCAACTACCCAGAGCCAATTTGGCTAACCGTGATTCACGTGCTCTATTTGATTGTTCTGACGTGGGTCGGTTGGTGGTTGGCGAGAAGGCTCGCGATTCGGAGGTTGAACAAGTGACAACTCTCGAATCAATCAGCACACCAAAGGTAACTCGTCAGTTCTTGCTTCCCTCGCTTTACGCTGGGAATGCCAGATCTGTTATGGAGCGCGGAGTGCTCGCTACAGCAAGCACAAACTGGCTTATCGTTGTCTCGGGTTTCTTCGAACCGGTTTTCTATTTGTTGGCAATGGGAATTGGTCTCGGAAGCTTCATCGGGAATGTCGAGCTTCCAGGAGGCCAGTCGGTGCCGTATGCCGCATACATCGCACCAGCGCTTCTGGCCGTTGCAGCAATGAACGGTGCAATTTTCGATTCAACTTGGAACGTGTTTTTCAAAATGAACTTCGGCAGAATCTACGACGGGATGCTTGCTACCCCACTTGGGCCGTTTGATGTCGCTCTCGGTGAGATCATGCTCGCTCTGGCTCGCGGCTTTGTTTACGCTTGCGGGTTCTTGACGGTAATGCAAGCGCTTGGACTGAACCTTTCGTGGAGTGCAATTCTCGCCTTGCCATCCGTCTTGCTCATCGCGTTTGCGTTCGCAAGCTTCGGAATGGGGATTACAAGCTACATGAAGACGTTTCAACAGATGGACTGGATTAACTTCATTTTGCTTCCGATGTTCCTGCTTTCGGCAACGTTTTTTCCAATCTCGGTCTACCCGCAAGCATTGCAATGGATTATTCAAGCAATGCCACTTTGGCATGGGGTCGAACTTGTCAGAGGCTTCACCACCGGCATGATGGATTCCGCCACCATTTGGCACGTGCTCTATTTCGCCGTGATGATTGTGCTCGGGTTGACGCTAACTACCAGGCGACTGAAGGCGTTGTTCTTGAAGTAATGCTTCGTTGCTGTGAATCTGATCTGGCAAACGAATTAGTGCCAGAGCACTGCGATCACGATATTGGCAACTGTTAGAGCGCCAATAAGCCAAATCACCCACGATAGAACTTCAGTCTTCTTGCGGAACAAGAACACGAGCACAGTGATGATCAGTACAATCGCAAGTTTCACGGAGTACTTGGTCATGTCCAGGTCCCAATGCATTCCTTCAGCAAGCCCGACCAACGCGATCCCTGTGACGAGTTGAGTTAGTGCTCCGTGGATCATCGCCGAAACGATCTTCGCTTTGCCCGCTATGGCGTCCTTGATCTGAACCAAGAAGCCGCCCAAAAGGGAAGCAAGTCCGATGAAGTGAAGGATGAGCAGGATGCTGAAGGTGATTTCCATGCACCTATCCTTTCACGAAGACCGTGTATACCCATCCTGCGGCAAGCACTAGTGAGGCGATTGCGAAGAGCGAAAGGACGATGCGCGAAAGATTGAATCTCACCCTGCCACCATACCGTTTGCTGAGGTACGAATCTCGGTTAAGTAGGTCTGGAAGCCCGCGGTGTCGAGTGTTGCTGCAACATCCTTAATCCGGTCAGGGTGAGCGATCGCTATCATCGCACCGCCGCCACCGCCACCGGTAAGTTTGGCTCCTAGAGCTCCGGATCTTCTGGCCAGGTCAACGAGCATCTCAAGTTCAGGACTCGAAACTTGCAAGGCATTCAGGAGTCCGTGATTTAGATTCATGGTTTCGCCCAGCACTGCCAGGTCACCTTTTCGAAACGCTTCAACACCCGTCATTACGAGTCCGTCAATCTCCTTGAAGATCGCCTCGTAATGTTGCGGGTTCTTTTTCCAACCCTCATGAACCCGTCCAACAGTTTCAGCGGTTAGAGAGCGCACTCCCGTTAGACCAACGACAACTGGAATTGGTCTAGACGTGCTGAGATGGGTGATCTCGTTTCCGTTCGCGGTGCGTCGGAACAAAATGGTTTCGCCGAACGTTGCGACGGTGTTGTCGATACCCGAGGGTGATCCGTGAACGAGTCCTTCGCATTCGTAGGCCAAGTCAGACACTTGCTGATTTGTGAGCTCCAAATTGTAACTTTGCGCAAGTGCACGAATAACTGAAACCGCGAGTGCTGCCGACGCCCCAAGGCCGCTTGCTCTAGGCAGTTCGGGGAACACTTCCACTCTTGCCAACTCGTTGGCAAGCCCCAATCGGTCTGCGATGAGGGCAGCAACTTTTGTTGCTAGAGCCGCTCCGGCAGGATTGTGTGCAGCGGGATCCGAATCCCACCCTGAAATTACGAACTCGCGCTGTTTTGTAGGCCTGGAGACTTCTGCTCTGATTGAGAGGTTTAGGGGCGCGGCGATTGCGTGATATCCGTAAACCACCGAGTGCTCGCCTAGCAGAATGATCTTGCCGTAACCGAGATTAGCTGCGGTATTAGGTCTTGAGTTCGTGATCGGCTTTAGATCAATAGTTCCAGTTGCGGTAGCACCACCCTTGAGGGACTCGATAATCTTTTTCGCCTTCCAAACTTTGATGTCACCGCTGGCAACTAACAGTTCAACCACTTCTTCGAATTCTTCCTCATTGGCACCGGCTGCGACAGCCACACTCCGCGCATGTAGTCGCATGTGCCCTGGCTGGATGCCTTCCGTTGAAAGCGCCTTCAACGCTGCAAGATTCTGTGCGAGCCCGACTGCTGCCATAATTTCGGCGAGCTCTTTCGCTTTCGACGTGCCGATAATCGATTGTGAAAGCCGGATGGCCGGATTTGATTGGACTTGACCGCCGACCGTGCCAACCTTCAATGGAACTTCGATTTCGCCAACCAAGTTCCCGGCCGCATCCGAAGTCCACTTTGTGAGCGGCTGATACGTTCCTGTTCTAGCCGCAAATGCATGCGCTGCAGATTCAATTGCTCGCCAATCGTTTCCCGTAGCAATCGCGACGGCATCAATGCCATTCATGATTCCTTTGTTGTGAGTCGTCGCTCGGTACACGTCTAACTCGGCAAACTCGCCAGCAAGAATAATCCCATCGCGAACCGCTACGCCGTCGAAATGCTCAGTTGCCAATTGGTCGGTTGGAACAACTGCTCGCGCTTTCACAATGGCGCGGTCAGTCAAATTCGAGAGGATCCGCAAAAACACGCGACCGCCGCTGAGTTCGGCCAATAGGGGTCCGATTGCTTCACACATCGTGTTTACTAAGTTCGCGCCCATTGCGTCCCTAGTGTCGACCACCAAGTGCACAACTAACAATTCTCCGTTGTTTCGGGTCTTGCCACGAAGGTGCACTTCAACGTCGGTTGCTCCGCCGCCTCGCTTGACCATGTTCGGATGGGTACTGTTTGCGAGATCGAGAATCTGCTGTCGTGCATTCAAGATTAGTGTTCGAGCCTCGTTCGGATTTGGGATGTCCAAAATTTGAACTTGACCGATCAGAAGTGGCTCATCGGATGTGCTTGTAAAGCCCCCTGATTTTCGCACGATGAGTGCGGCGGAACTTACTGCTGCGATGATTGAAGGCTCTTCAACCACCATCGGTACGACGTGATCCCGGCCGTTGATTGTGAAATTTAGTCCAAGGCCGAGCGGCATCGAGAATACGCCAATAACGTTTTCGGTAAGTCGATCAGCTTTAAGCGTGGTCAGGATGTACGAACCGGTACTTAGTGCTTCGTAATCCTTTTCATCAATGATTCCGCGGCTACGGAGTTCCTTCAGTCGCTCTTCAGGGCTGAGTTGATAAAACCTGGGTATTCGGGAATCCGTCATTTTGACTCGACTCTCGCCCCTTCTCTGCTTAGGGGAATTGGAATGAATTGAACTCCTGCGGATGTGAGCGCGGTTTTTACGTTATCGGAATTTGAGCGTGTGGCAAACACGAGTCCGAGGTCGTCGCCACCTGCCCCACTGGTTTTGAATACCGCTCCAGCTTCAGCCGCGAGAGCGCGCAATCTTGAATGTTCGTAGGTCACTATCCCAACCTTCGAGTCGGCACCCAGTTTCTCAAGTGCGAGAAAATACCGGTCCGCCAAGTTCATGAAGCTGTCTGCTCTCGAAATGGACTCGGTGGTCAGGTGAGAAAGCTCAATCAACGTATCGATATCCGCCTGGAACGTTTCAGGTTGTGACTGTTCGAATCGTTCAATTTCGGCGATGAAGTTTGCGGTTTCACTTCCGTCCCCCGTTGCGACCGCGAGAATTTCTAGATCGCTTGGAAGTGTCGCGGTTTGTCGTCCGTCTTGTGAAATGCTGATTGCTCCGCCGAAAGTGGATGCCGCAACATCTCCTCCGCTCCCACCACCTTGAGCTTTTCGGTGGGCGCTCTTGGCTAAGTTGAAACGCTCGTCCGCAGTTAAATTCAAATTAAGGATCTCGCTAATAGCCAAGGTGAGTACCGCAGAAAGCGCGGCGCTTGATCCGAGCCCGAGTTTGTTAGCACGCCGGTTGCTCGAACGCGACGCATAAAGTTGCGAACTGTCAAT
>JAHBSS010000017.1 GCA_019639015.1 Cryobacterium sp.
TAGGGCTAACATGTTGCGCAACGGCCCAACGTCGGGTCGAGATCGCCGCCACCGGTGCGACGACAGGGAGGTGCGAGGTGTTCGAGTTCTCATTCGTTTCGGTGGAAGTGAAACGCCGTCGAGAGGGACGGGTTCTAGCCGATGACTACCGCGAGTTGATCAAGCAGAAAGCCGCAGAGGGCTGGGAGTTCGTTCAAGCGATCCCGTTTGAGAAGCACGTTGAACCACGCATCGACCTTGTGTTCAAACGGAAAGAAGGATCAAAGTGAAGCATCATTTGCGACTACTGCAGTCGCTCACCGTTTTTCTAGCGGGACTGTACGGGCTGTTCGTTTTCGCGGGCAACCTCATGGATTACGACTCGAACTACCAGTTCGTAAAGCACGTGCTCTCGATGGACACGACGTTCGACGGTAACGCGCTCATGTGGCGTGCGATCACGGTGCCCGCGCTTTGGACGGTCGCCTACATCGGCATTATCGTTGCAGAGGGTGTTTTCGCTGCGCTCGGTTTGATCGGTGGCGTGAAGCTTTTCTTGCGCAGAAACGCGGATGCCGCCTCATTCAATTCCGCGAAAGGCTGGGGCTACTCCGCCTACGGTCTCGGCTTCGTTATTTGGTTCTTCGGTTTCATCGTGATCGGTTCCGAGTGGTTCGCGATGTGGCAATCGGACACGTGGAACGGCAAGGACACCGCCATGGCGATTTCGACCCTGCTGGCCGGGTTTGCCGTGTTGCTCGCGATGCACGAGTCGGAGAGTTCGTCGAAGTAGGTTCTCGTTGATCGGGGCCGACTCCGAGATTGATTTCGGAGTCGGCCCCGGTCGGGCGTATTGCTCTCTCGTTTCGTCCGGTAAACCTCTTACAGGCTAAAGTTGATGTGTTCGTCACGGGCTGTGGCGCAGCTTGGTAGCGCACATGACTGGGGGTCATGGGGTCGCAGGTTCAAATCCTGTCAGCCCGACGATTTTGTCAGGTCGCCTGAACAATGTCCGTTGCTAGAGCTATAGTTTCGAGCGATGACAGATAGGCCGAGCATTATCCCCAACTTCGATTAGCGTGACGACGCGGGGGCCGGTGACCCCGACGCTACGAGCAAGGTTTTGCGTCGGTGCCACCAGCTAATGTGGAGTAAACCTCTGCCCAATGGCGACCCGTTCGAACTGCTAACGACTCGCAGAGGTTGCTACCTAATTCACGATTCGGCGCGAGGGGAGTTTTTCTCATCGAGCGACACAGTCGTGCCCACTTTCCGGTCGTGGTTGCGAATGAAACCCATCATCGACCAGATCAAGGCCGCGGAACTGGACGCGTTCCAATTGCTCAATCACTCCATGGGCGGAGCAATTGTTTATCCAGGCGACCGGCGTCCGGGAACGCTCACGAACAACGGTGCGCGCGGCATGACTTCCCAGATTGCCGACCGTCTGGATCTTACTGTCGAGGCAATCCGTCGTCACTATTTCGGCGAGACGAGTCCTCTCAGCGCGACGTTAAACAACTACGCTGACTTCTTCGATCTTTTCGAAAACTTCTGTGGCTACATTTATCACTTTCCTTTGCGTGATTTGTTGGGTAATGACGGTCAGAGCGTGAATTTCTTTCTGCCGTTCGATGAATTCGGGGTCACATCGGCACTTCCACGTGATGTCGACGAATATCGCAAGTATCGCGATAACGCGAGCGAGTTTCTGAGGGCTCGCAACATCCGAATCGGAAGCTGGGCAAGGAACAACCTGGGTTAGCTTGTTCGGGTGGTGGGCCCTGTAATGCCCAATTTGCCACACGCTGACATCCCGAAGGCTAGACCTATGGGTCCGGAGGAATTTGTCATTCTGGTGATTGCGGTGGTGCTTTCGGTCAATTTCGAGACTATCGAGATCGTCGCTACCTGAGGCTATCCGTTGTTGCCGAAGGCTTCGCTATGCGAGCATGGATGCCCAGCTAGACCGCTTCAGCCAGCTTGCCATTTTTCGAGAGTTCCGGGTCGGTGCATGACGACAGGTTGAAGCAGCACGGCCGCCGGCGTCCGTCCCGCAGCTTCGATATAGCGACCTTGACGCGGTGGGAGCGAGTTTCGGGGTTCTTGGTGGCCCCTATCCAACGCACCCACTCCCAGCGCGCCATTGGCGTGATATCCGTCCACATCTCTGAGATCTCGGGCGCACCATCCAGCGCACCTTGAAAGTCGTCGGGGACATCGGGCTCAGGCCACGTCGTCGCCACGTCGATTTCGACCTTCACTCTGTCGCCGGTGCGCAGAGCGTGAGCCTGCTGCACCGCGTGGTCGACCTTGACCCAGTGCCCGCGCATCCCGTCCGGCTCGACAACAGTCTCGAAAGCGTGCCCGTCGAGAAGCCCAGTCACCGCCACTTGCCCTCGGGACGGCAGTTTTGCGCTCGCCTCGCCAGGCAACCTCATTATCTGCTGATTACCGATCGTTTGCACGGTCGCTTCGAAACGGATGGCAGGGCCCGTGCGGGCGTTTTTTGCGGATGCTGTTTCGGCCACGACAAGCAGTCTAATTCGTGCCCCTGAGGCGAGTCCAACGATCCATTCATGATGCTGCAGTAACACCTCTGGCGTACAGTCTAGTGATGGACTTAAGCGCGAGCGGGATCGCATCGTGGATGCTGCGGACGAGGTGGTCGGCGCGGTTGCCGATCGGGTTGTTTAAGGCGGGTCTTGGTTGGATGTTTGGGTCGAGGGTACTTTTGCTTGAGCATCGCGGTCGCAAGTCTGGCCAGCCGAGGTTTGTTTGTCTTGAGGTTGTTGAGCGGCAAGCGCCGGATCGGATCGTGATTGTGAGCGGGTTCGGGGAGCGCGCGGATTGGTATCGGAATCTCAATGCGGACCCGAACTGTTTCGTGAGCACAGGGAGGATGCGTCGGGTTCCGGCTATAGCGAGATTCATTTCGTCTGCCGAAGCTGACAAAGTGATCGAGCGGTATCAGGTTGCGCACCCTGGGCTTTGGGAGCAGTTACGGTCGGCGATCGAGAAGGCAATTGGGCATCCGGTTCAAGGCTTGCCGATGGTTGAACTGACGCTTTCAACCCAACCGGGATCAAAGCAAAAAGCCAAGCGCCAAGTGTGAAGCGACAAACCCGCTAAGGGACCAGCATCGCCTTGATCGCCCGGCGCTCATCCATCGCACGGTAGGCATCCGCGACTTTGGCGAGGGGGAGGGTCAAGTCGAAAACGCGGCCGGGGTTGATTTCGCGGCGCCAAATTCGATCGATAAGGTCGGGTAGAAAACGCCGAACGGGCGCGGGGCCGCCGTGCCAATGCAGTTCGGTGTTGAAGAGCACGCCGCCAGAAACTTCGATGCCGTGGGGAACCCCGACGAAACCTAGATGCCCACCGGGACGAGTGCAACCGATCGCTTGAGCCATCGACGCTTCGGTGCCGACCGCCTCGACCACCGAGTGAGCGCCGTAGCCGCCGGTAAGTTCCTTCACACGAGCAATGCCCTCATCGCCACGCTCGACCACGATGTCAGTTGCGCCGAACTCGCGGGCTAGAGCCTGCCTGGACTCGTGCCTCGACATCGCGATGATCCGCTCCGCACCCAACTCACGCGAAGCCAAAATCGCTAGCAGCCCGACCGCGCCGTCGCCTACTACAACAACGGTTTTGCCTGGACCGGCATCCGCTGCGACCGCGCCAAACCAACCGGTGCCGAGCACATCGGATGCCGCAAGTAGCGACGGAATCAACTCGGCATCCGGCGCCTCGGGTGTTGCAACGAGGGTGCCGTCGGCAAGTGGAATCCGAATCAACTCGGATTGCGCACCGCCCTGACAAGAAAGCTCGCACTGAATGCACCTCGACTGGTAACCTGCGAGGCAAATCTCGCAAGTGTTGTCTGAAGCGAAAAACGACCCGACCACAAACTGCCCCGGTTTCACGTTTCGCACGTCCGCGCCGACTTGCTCGACAACGCCAACGTATTCGTGGCCGATCGGCGTCGGTTGCTTGATTTGGTTCACCCCGCGATACGGCCAAAGGTCAGAACCGCAAACGCAAGTCGCGGTGATCCGCAAAATCGCATCCGTCGGTTTCAGAATCTTCGGGTCTTCGCGCTCCTCAAAGCGGATGTCACCAGGCGCGTGCAAGACAGTTCCGTGCATCCTTCGATCATCCTCCAAAACTGGTGGGGAATTGTTCATGTCGGCGTGCCGTCCCGGGGAGCTTTGTTGAAATTCAGAGCGACGTCATCAAATGGCTAATTGGGTTCGGAGTGTTTACGATACTTGCCATCGGTATCCGGGCGATCCACGTCGGGATTCAAAGTCGAAAGAAAGCCGGGCAACCTGTTTCTGAAGCCCTTGCCGAGCCAGGCCAGTAGAGCGCAACCTAGGGTTTAGCGTCGCGCGGTTTTGCAACGCCAGGCACACCGGTAACAACGCTGTTGGCGGGCACGTCATGAACGACGACCGAGTTTGCGCCGATGATCGAGTCTGCACCGATTGTGACGTCGCCTAAGACCTGCGCGTACGCACCGACAGTAACCCGTGCCTCGAGAGTCGGATGTCGCTTCTCGCGTTCAGAAGATTTCCCTCCGAGAGTGACACCGTGGTAAAGCAAGACATCATCGCCGATTATCGCGGTTTCGCCGATAACAACACCCATTCCGTGATCGATGAAGAATCTGCGCCCTATGGTCGCTCCAGGATGAATCTCAACCCCGGTAACTGACCTTGAGTATTGCGAGATTATCCGTGCAAACAGCTTCAGTCCCGGAACCCGCCAAAGAGCGTGGGCAATTCGATGCGCCCAAATTGCGTGCAAACCGGCATAGCACCAAAACACTTCGAGGCCGTTTCTCGCAGCCGGGTCTTTGCGTTTGGCATTGGCGACATCCTCAAGGATGCGTAACAACATGGAGGCCACCCCCGCTTAGTCGAGCAAGTCCTCGTAGAGCGCGGTCGATAGGTATCGTTCACCAAAATCGGGCAACACAACTGCGATGGTTTTGCCGGCGTTTTCTGGCCGTGCCGCTACTTGTGCGGCAGCATAAACCGCAGCCCCGGATGAAATTCCAGCAAGGATGCCCTCTTCGGCTGCGAGGCGACGCGCGGTTCGAATTGAATCCTCGAACGTGACATCGAACACTTCGTCGTAGACGGTTCGGTCAAGAACTTCCGGGACAAAATTCGCACCCAGTCCCTGAATCTTGTGCGGCCCAGCTGCACCGCCAGAAAGAATTGGCGAATCGATCGGCTCAACTGCGACGACCCTAATATTTGGATTCTGCTCCTTCAAAAATTGACCAGCGCCCGTGATTGTTCCGCCAGTGCCGACTCCTGCAACAAGGATGTCGACTTGGCCACCGGTGTCAGCCCAGATTTCTGGACCGGTAGTTTCCCGATGAATGCGCGAATTGGCTTCATTGGCGAATTGCTTCGCCCAAATCGCATTCTCTGTTTCTTCGACAATCTGCTTTGCACGGTCAACCGCCGCTTGCATCCCACCGGACGCGGGGGTTAGGACGAGTTCGGCACCAAACGCCCGCAAGACAACGCGCCGCTCTTTGCTTGAGGATTCGGGCATCGTGAGGATCACCCTGTAGCCGCGAGCGGCCCCGACGAGGGCAAGTGCAATTCCCGTGTTTCCACTCGTCCCCTCAACGATTGTGCCTCCCGGTTTTAGTTGCCCGGATTTTTCCGCAGCATCAACGATCGCCACTCCGATCCGGTCTTTGACACTCGCTGCCGGGTTGTAAAACTCGAGCTTGCCGAGCACGGTTGCCGCTGCGCCATCAATAACACGATTGAGCCTCACAAGTGGGGTTCGGCCAACGGCCTGAGTAATGTCAGTAAAGATTTGAGTCACGGATCTCCTTCGAGTGCCAACCTGGTAAGTCGAGGTTTCAGCCTACGGCTCAACGAAAGACGACTTCGAAATGTGACAAATGACTGTTACTGACGTATCCACTTCGGAGCAAACGGGGCGTCCGGCACTGTAAGGGTCAGCGAGTGAGCATCACAAGTGAGACTCAATGTAGGGGTCGCCGAGTAGTCGATCGGAGGCAAGGTGATCGCGTCTGGGTCAGTTGTCACGCTCGGATCTGGTGTGGTTTGCCAATGGGAAAACTCAATTGTGTTCGCTGCGTCTCCAGCTTTCCAATCAGCAGCCGACGTATATGCGTCCCGAAAACTTAACGGCACGATTTCAGAAGTGGCGTGCAAAGCAACCGTAACTGTCTCATCAAAGTGGCTAGACATTTTTCCGTTAGAGGTGAACCTCATCGTTGAAGTCCCAATCACGGTTACGTAGTCCACCACCAAACCTTTGCCGTCAAAGTATGCTTGCGCTTTGTCTTCATAGTCGGTCGCGTCAAGTGCCCAATCGCCCACAATGCAACTTGAAATCCCAGCGGCAGTGTCTGGATCAGGAACGGGCGCAAAAATATCGCCCTGTGGGGTCGAGGTCGAACAACCTGTCAAAGCGAGCGGCACGCCGATCGAAATCGTCAAAGCGGAGGCAAAGATTCGATTTGAACGAAACATTCTTCAATTATCTCGGGTTCGGCTTGTAAAACACGATCGTGTTGCCCATGTTGTCAAAAACGACAGCTCGGCGTTCGTGTGCGTCGTTGTAGGCAGCGCGAAGGATGCCGCCGCCGTTTTCGTCAACTTGCTTAGCGGCCGCGTCAACATCATCGGTTTTGATCGAAAGAGCGACATTTCCGGGATTCGGGTGATCGATTTCTGTAGCAAGCGCGATAGTTATTGCGCCACCATCAAGTTGCGCGAAGTGGTTGCCATCTCGAAACTTGAGCGGAAAGCCGAAGGTTTTGGTGTAAAAATCGATCGACTCATCCAAGTTTTCGGTCGACAAAACAATCATTCGTACGGTGTAATCCGGCATTTGACCCCCAAGCTCAAAATCGTGTCAGTTTCAATCTACCCATTGAGACAACCACTTTGGCTGGCGCCTCAATTTCGACCTAGAGCTACCTGTATGGTTTACACATGAATTTCAAGTCCATCGCGAGCACGCTCGCCGCTGTCGGCACGACTACCGTCTTGACCGTTGCACTGACTGGTTGCGTGCAAATTGGGGCAAACGGCCATGTCTATCCCGCAGAAGCGCGAAGCAACTTTCTAAGCGCTTGTGAGTCTCAACAAAACGCAACTGTTTCGATGTGCGAGCGGTGCTTTGACGCGGTTCAAGCCGAATACACCTACAAAGAGTTCGCGCAGCTTGATTCCGACTTGAGCAAGGGTACGGTTTCAGATGAGGATGCCAAGCGATTCCAGCGAGTAATCGCGTCCTGTAGCTGACCAAATTCCGTACGCTCCCTTAGTGCCATGTGGTTTTCAAGCACACCGAGAACTAACTGGCATCTAGTCGTCTAAACTTCTGCGTGTCGCCAAATAGCAGCGTCGGTACTGAAGTGGATGCTCTTGCGACTGCTTCCATCCCGCCTCACGAGCGAATCTTGAAAAGTGCCGAGCTCTTTCGCGCCCAGCTTCCGAAGCGCAGCGGCCGAGCGCTCGTTTCGTTCGTCGGTGCGAAACTTTACGGTGCTGGTGCCTGCGATGAAAATTGCGCCTATTAGCAATTGCTTGACGATCAGATTTAACCCCGTACCCCAAACAACTTTCGATAATTGAGTTGCGCCAATCTCAAGAGCCTCCGTGTCATCCAAAACTTTGATGACCGAAGTCATTCCGACCACTTCGTTCGACTTTCGGATTACAAATGTGCGGCGATTGCCGGTGGCAACTAGCGCAAGTAACGCGCTCGAAAGGTCTTGAGGAGAGGTTGGGATTGATCGCGGGATGTGTTCCCAAACTTCCTTGTCATCCAATGCAATAAAAAGTTTGTGAGCGTCGACTTGGCGAAACTCATCGAGCCGGATCTCTCCAGCCTCGAGGAACACTGGGAGTCTTTCTAGAAAACCCACTTCTCGATAATCTCACCTTCGCGTGAGTTTGCGAGAGTCTTCGGAGGCGTCCAAGTGAAATATTTGACGAATACAAATCTTGATCGAAACGGACCAATGTTTGTGCTGAATGAGAAGACTCTAATTCAGTGTGGTGCGCCCATCTCCACCAGCAACACGCCGAACATCACGAGCACTACGCCGAGGCCCATCAGCCAGGTGAACGGTTCTTTGAAGAGAAACTTGCCGCAAACGGCGGTAATTGCGACTCCCGCTGCTGACCATATTCCGTATGCGACACCAAGAGGCATATGGTTTTCCAGAACGCCGACAAACATTGCAAAGGATGAAATGTAACCGACAGCGACGGCCACGTACCAGACAGGGTGCGACTTGACCGCCATCCGTAACGACAGTGTTCCACCCACCTCAAGCAGGATCGCACCGACAAGAAAACCCCAAGCGAGTGGATTCATGCGCCATCCTCGGACTCACCATTGGGATGACCAAGTTGTGCCCGATTTGCTGCCTGGGAACCAAGTTCTATTGTCAAAACTCCCGCGATAATCACAACTATTCCAATACCCATAAGTACGGTGATCGGTTCGAGGTAGATCACCCAAGACATGATCGCCGTGAGCGCCACCCCGCTTGCGCCCCAGATTCCGTAGGCCACGCCTATGCCAATGCCTTCCTTGAGCACAAGGCTTAAGAACACGAACGATACGACAAAGCCGACGGCTACGATCGAATACAGCCAAGAATGGTCGATAGCGCCGCGCAACGAAAGCGAACCGGTCACTTCTGACAAGATCGCTCCGCTCAAATACAGCCAGCCCCGCATGAGCTAAAGAACTTCACCGAGGTATGAATACTTTATGAACACCTCGGATGCGATTCCGGCCTCGCTTAGCACACCTTGCACCGCTGCGAGCATGTATCCAGAATCCCAACCCATATAGATGTATTTGTCGGCGTCTATTTGATCCCAGCTTCCGTTCCAGGCTTTCGAATCGAAAATGGGTCCGCCGCGTTTCGCACTGAATGCTATGACCGCCTCACGAGAGTCTGCCCACAATCTCTTGAACACTCTGTTGAACAGGTATTTCACATCCGGTACTTCCCAGTGTTCACCCCGATACTCGACATAATCGAACTCGCGGTTCCAGCCCGTTGGCCAACCCTTCCTTCGCTTTGCGTCGAGGATTGGAACCAATCCGTCATCATCGATCGAAACGATGGATGTTACCGGCCAAACTTGCACAAATCGCTTGGTCAGTTCAGCGGTCCGCGCTGAAATGTCTCTAGTAGTCCAACTGGGCGCGTCCGCAATTTTGCGCACGTCAGCGAACCCGCTTCTCGAGTACGCCTTTGATTTCTCACCAAACGGCGCATCAAGAATTTGCTCCGCGAGTTCGTCTTCAATGAGAGCCA
Organism: Cryobacterium sp.; assembly: GCA_019639015.1. Classification (GTDB taxonomy): domain Bacteria; phylum Actinomycetota; class Actinomycetes; order Actinomycetales; family Microbacteriaceae; genus Terrimesophilobacter. The sequence continues at coordinate 9,329 of JAHBSS010000017.1, forward strand.
GATTTCCAAGAGTCGGGGCGAGAGCACGGATGCTGTTTTGCTCGTCTTCAGCAAGTTCCGACCAGCTACGTCGACCGTCATTCCAAGATTCGGAAGGGTTGAGCGGTGCTATGTGATCTACGCCGTACCCGTCGATTGAACTAACACCGAACAGACGAGTGAGGACATAAGCAGGTAGGGGGAGTGCCGTGTACTTGAGTGCAACCCGTACCCGCTCATCGGATGGTGTTATCCGAGAGATCGCGTGAATTAGTTCTGCTTTGTCTGTTTGCCAAGCACGACAAAATCTTGCGACCAAACGGTCGATCGGCAAACCGACGATTGTCCGTCTGATCAGTATCGATTGCAATGCCTCAAGCAAGTCGATTAGTTCACGTTCGCCACTTCGACGAGAGGTTGTTTCGTAAAGTGCGCGCATGATCAACGGATACATTGTGCGACCGAATCCGTTTAGCCAATTCAGGTGTCTTGCGCGATCGGGATGCTCGGAGGAGTCAGGATTAAGCATCTCCGCGTAGACCTTTGAGTGGTCGCGCCAGACTTCGGCTCGCTTCCGTAGAGTTTCAAAATCTAGACGCGGATAGAACTCGCGAAACGCTTCATAAACTGCTCGATTAGTCCGATCGACTTCCATGCCGGTTGTCAGGATCATTAGGTGTCGCCAGAAGTCGCCGATGGCGTCCCCGGTATTGGCCTCGATCTGCTCCCAGAATTCGGTCTCAATTTCAAGTTGTTGTTCGTGGCTGAGCCCCATGAGTATGTAGTTGTGGATCAATTCATGGTCTCGGAGAGGTGCACCGGTCGAATTCAAGCTTTCGAACACTTGTTGTGCGTTGGCATCGGGATTCAGGCTTATCGAAACATGCTCGAGGCGCTGCAATCCTCGCCAAATTTTTGCTACATCGTGTGCGGGAACCTGGCTTCGGAAAAACGAATAGTTGTCGTGAAAACGTGACTCCTTTTCGGTTAGTTCTCCGGCCGGATTGAGAAGTACCTCGCGAAACGTATCGGCCCAGGCAAGATGCGGTCGAAGTGTTGTTTTGGTTCGAGCTTTGTCGCGAAACAAAACTTGTCCGAGTTCAGAAGCCAATTCCGGATCTTCTTTTTGAATGGTGTGCTGCAGTGCTGCCACCAAGAGCATGATCGTAGTAATACGTTGCTGACCATCAATGAGTACTAGTTCGGATGCGGTCGAAGCGGAGGACAAGATCGAGCCTAGAAAGTGGGATTGGCTTTCGTCGTCATCCGAAACTCGGCGGATGTCATTTAAGAGCTGCTCGCAACCGTCAATTTCCCAGCGATACTGGCGTTGATACACGGGAACCACGATTGACGGTCCTGTCGCGAGCCACCGGATTGTATTTACGGCGCTCGCGTCAACATTGCTTGCAGTCGAATTCATTGGATCTCAACTTTCACGATTTCCACGGAATTTTCCCGCTAAATCGACTTAATCCTACGCGAGCCGGATTGTTAGGCTTGCCTTAGCTGGGCCTGTTAAAACGTGCTGGCCCCAATGAAAGGTATGTACAGCAAATGGGATACACCAAATGTGCCGCCCTCGAAGAAACCGGTTATGTAGTACTCGATAGATACGACCAATCGAAGGATCCGCAAGAATGGCTCGACATCGAATATGTCGATTGGAAGTCATCCGGTGACACTCGATTCGCACCATTAGCAAGCGCAAAGGGTGAAATCGAAGTTAACGGTTTCTGGAACCACCAACCGCCTCGCACTGATAAAGACGGTGTTTGGATTCCGTCTCAAGTTGAGAAGGCCCCGAACCTTGTACGCCGTGCAATGGAACCGGGAGCGAATGTTGGCCGTTGCCGGGTTATCGAATTGCAGCCGAACACCTACGCGGACGCGCTTTACAACCTGCACCAGGACGACAACAATCGCCTCAACCCGGACGGAACCGGTTGGATCGTGCGTGGTTTCTTCAACCTAACGAATGACGACACGAGCTATTTCGTGCTCCGTGACAACCAGACTGACCCAAGTGTCGAGTATCGCTTGGCGCTTCCGGCGGGTGCTCAACTAATTGTTGATACTCAGAGGATTTGGCACGCTACTTGCTTGAATAGCCCGACTCCACGCTATTGCCTGATTACGTCGTGGGAGTCTGGCCCGGAGCTTGACGCATACATCGCGAAATATAACGGTGTTAGTCGTGTACCGAACGTGGATGTTCCCCAGGAACTTCTGGATGCCGGTCAAGAAGAGCAGTCCCGTCGCCTGGCTGCTCGAGCGGCCTACTATGCCGCCAAGGGTGCCGCTGAAAAAACCGCAATGAGCGAAGCGTAGGTCGGACAAACGGATGTGGCTCTCCCGTGCACGGGAGGGCCACACTTTTTAAGACGTTCTTCAGCAGTATCCAAGCCACAATTGGTCGCGCGCTCTAGTGACCGCAACATACAGCTCTTGTGCCTCGAGTTCGGAATGTGACCGTCGACTATCGGTGGACGGTATTAGCCAAGGCAAGAGCACGAACTTAAACTCGAGCCCCTTTGCTCGTTTGATCGTGCCGACTTTCACTTTCTTTGCTTGTTCCCCCGCGTATTCGAGCAAATTTATTGAAGGAATTCCCGAAGAATCTAGCAACTTAGAGAGTCTGTCCACCTCTGCATTTGTATTGCAAAGTATCCCGATATCTCCCGCACTCGGGTTTGACGCGGAGATAGCTTTAGTAATTCGATCAATTAGGGCTTTATCATGCTCGGTTCGAGAACCGAATCTTAGGATCTCAGGAACTGGACCGTGCCGTTGCTTACTCTTTCGCAATTGCTCTGAGTTTTCAGGCTCGCTTCCCTTAGTAATTCGAACAGCCTGGAACGAGTCGTCGAAGTCATCAAAAGTCGCGGATTCCAGGATCGAGCTGGCAAACGCTTGAATTTCTGCGGTGTTCCTATAGTTATTTTCAAGTGACACTCCACGACCTGAAAGCGAAATATCTGCTTCGGAAAGCACAAATCCACCAGGGTAAACCCTTTGCCGTCCATCACCGATGAAGGTTATTCCGTCTCGAGTTTCGCCGACCAGAGAATAAAGCATTCGCACCATTGCGAGCGTTAGATCCTGGGCTTCATCGATAATCACTGCCGCATAAGTGTTCAACGGCTCTTGACTCAAAGCTTTTTCGGCGAGCAGCACTTGATCTTGAAAATCACCGATGCCAGCAGAGCGGAGTTTGTTTTGGTACTTGACATAAAGGCTCCAAACAGCCGAGCGGTCATCGACATTAAGTCGCACCAACCGACCGGGCCGTGAACAGGCCAAATATTGCTCTAGATTCACGAACCCGCGGCCCTTGATAACCGACTCGACTTCCTCTTGCCAATAACTAACATCAGACTTTTGCTTGTTCGCTGTGGCCCTCTTTATTAGGCGTAATTGTTGTGCTGGTTCAAGTTCAATCCAAGCCTGCCTCATCAACTCACTCGCCTGTCGGGAATCGACTCTGAACTTGACGCCTCGCTCTCTAAGTATTCTTGCCGCTAGGGAATGCACACTTGTGAACTCGACTCTGTCGAAAAGCGTTGGTGCGAGCCGTTTGAATAGCCCGGCCATCACCATGGGGAGGGTTTTCACAAAAGTGGTAAAAAGGATTTTCCGGTTCGGATGTAGGCGAGCCAAGTAGGCGGCACGGTGAAGCGCAACAACAGTCTTTCCCGTTCCTGCCGGACCTGCGACTCGAGAAGGTCCATTGAATGACTTTCGGACGAGTGAAGCTTGAAATGGATGCAGGAACGTCATCCATTCTTCAATTGGCGCCTCAAGGTCGGCCTTGCTCAATATTTCTTGAACTTCTTCTTCGGTGATCAGAGCGTCGTCACTTAGCTCAAGCTCGTCAATTTCTTCAAGTGCAGGTTCACTAACAAGTACTTTCGTAGGCGTTTTTTGCGGACCAACGTATGGCGGGAAATATTCCATTGCGACCTTAAGCACAAGTTCGACTTCCTGCGTTGAAAGCCGCCGCTTCAACGCGACAAGGTGTTTGTGCACATCGAGTGCGCCAACGACCTCTACCGGACCGACGTTGCCGATGTAACCCTTGTGTCCGTGCATCACAACAAGTGCGTGAATCTCACCCGGGGCTAATCCAACTTCAGAAAACGCCAACTCCGCGTCATTTGCAACATCCTGGAGTCGGAGAATGGTTTCGCTCTCGTCTGCTTGATCTCGCCAAATGTGGCCACCTGCGACGGAAAAATCTCGCCAATCTTTGGAATCAACAATCCACACTCCGCTTGGGCCCACGACGATTAGGTCAAGTTGCCCAGCTCGAGAGCCTGGCCATTGCCGATCCGTGAGCAAGTGGAAACCATACGCAATTAGAGGAGAGAGCCTTTTGGCGAGACTTCGCTCTGCGACAGCCGCCGCCTCAAACCGGCCGGCTTCCTCGCGCGCGCGTCGCGCTTCGGCCTCATGAAGTTGAGCTTGCGCCTTCAGCCGCCGAGATTCCTCGCCCGCGGATGTACCTGCCCCCATTCCGCCCCCATTCAGGTTCATTCTGGCAGTCTTCGCGAAAGTTTGATACTTCATCAGTTTCAATCCCAAGCGGAATGGACTTTCAAATTTCCCTCTGGGATCAGCTGAGCGAGGGCACGATTACGCTGGCATCATGCTAGAAACCTCCGAACCTTACTATTTGAGTTTGGGTGAAGGAAGATTCAAATCAACGATTCAGGCCCAAGGCGCATGGAACCCGAATGAACAACACATGGCCCCGGTAACAGGATTGCTCACCCATTTGATCGAAACTTTTCAACCGAAACCGCAATTGCGCATCTCTCGAATCAGTTTTGAGATTCTCGGGCTGATTCCTGGGGGAGAGTTTCAAGTGCGGTTGGGGATTTTGCGGCCCGGTCGGACGATTGAACTAGTTCAAGCGGAGATGTCTGTCGATGGTCGCGCGTGCGTGATTGCGAGAGCCTGGCGACTGGAAGCTGCAGATACTTCCGGTATCTCAGCGATTAACGATGAGCCAATGGCTTCGCACACTAAGACAAATCGCGACTGGGACTTGGGGGACTGGCCCGGAGGCTACATCCACTCAATTAGGGCAAGGCTACTTCCAGACCACGAACCTGGAAGGGGTCGAGCCTGGCTAAGCACCGAGCATCCGCTCTTGGGTGGAGTTCACGTTTCTGACATGGCTCGACTGCTTGGACTGGTGGATACAAGTAACGGAATTGCCACTCTTGTTCCAGCTGGGCCTGGAAGTTGGGCATTCCCAAACGTTGACCTCCAAATCCACTTGTATCGCGAACCAACAGGGGAATGGTTGGGTCTGCAGAATTCGGTAAGTTTCGGTACCGAAGGGGTCGGGCTGACCTCAAGCGTGCTTCATGATGAGGTTGGTCCGTTCGGTCGGGCTGAACAAATTTTGACCCTGAGGCGAATTCCGCCGTTGAACTAGGGTTGACTCATGGCACTACTGCATAAGGCCGAGTTGAAGCCTTCGAAAGTCGAACTGCTAAATAGTTGGGCGCCTAGTCAGGCTTGGTTCATCGGAGACGCTGGCAACGCGATCGAATCGATCGCGAGTTTCAGATTTGATGATCCCGCTGGAAAGGTGGGGGTTGAAACACTTCTCGTTCGCGCAGGAAATGGGCCAACTCTGCAAATTCCATTGACGTATCGTGAGGCTCCATTGGCAGGGGCAGAGGGATCGCTTGTTGGTACTTTGGATCATTCCGTGCTCGGCAAACGCTGGGTCTATGACGGTGCCGGCGACCCAATTTACCTCGCGACCGCCGCGACAGTCGCAATTTCAGGCGGGCATCAAGCAAAGCTTGAGATTGAGATTGACGGAAAAATGATCGAGCGTGAGCCAACCGCAGTCGTTTCAGGATCCGGCACTACCGTAAGGACATTCCCTTCGCCCGCAGTAACATCGCTAACCCAAACCCGAAGTGGACGAATGACTATTGTCCAGAGCCCCGAGTTTGTGTTGATTATCCAACGCGTCCTTGATGGTTCAGGGTTGCACTGGCCAGCAGATTTGGTTGGCGTTGAAAGGCAATCAGCGCTAATAACGGGAAGTTGGTCGGGTGTTGCAACGCCGCAAGAATTAGTTCTGGTAGCAACTCACGACTAATTGAATACGTAGTCTATCGACTCAGTACGCGCAAACTTCACCAGTTCAACGTTGAAATATTCGGGAAGGAATCGACTTGGAACGCGACCAGCAACGCGAAACCTGGAACGATCGAATGGCAAAAGCCGAAGCGATGATTCCACTAATCGGCAAGCTCTATCGAGAACAAGGGGTAGTCGTTTCGATCCACGGCAGGCGACTAATCAATCAGTCTCCGGTCGCGATCTTAAAGGCACACCGTTTCGCGCGACAGATAAACGATGTGGAGCTACCGATCGAGGAGACTTTGCCAATACTGGCTCGGCTTGTTGAGCTGCGCCCGAGTGCTGCATCGATTGATCTTGCAAAGTTGGCTTCAAGATTTCGTGAGCAAAAAGGAGACCTAAAACAGTTCCTTCAAACCGAAATCGCCGATGCACTAGGTGGAGTCGAATCTACTGACACCGGAACGGATGTGGTGCTTTATGGATTCGGACGAATCGGTCGAATTATTGCAAGGATTCTGATCGCGCATGCCGGTAACGGGGAAGGGCTGAGACTTCGCGCGATCGTTGTGCGCAAGAATTCGGATGATGATCTCGTGAAACGAGCAAGCCTCCTAAGAAGGGACTCAATTCACGGACCGTTTGAAGGCACCATAACGGTAGACCGCGAGAACAACACGATCCTTGCAAATGGGACCTTGATTCAAGTTATTTATTCAAATGATCCCGCGAGCATTGATTACACGAAGTACAACATCCACGACGCAATAGTTGTTGACAACACCGGCCGCTGGCGTGACCGGGAGGGTCTAGGTCAGCACTTGAAATGCCCTGGAGTGTCTCGCGTGTTGCTAACGGCCCCTGGGAAGGGTGATGTCAAGAACATCGTTCATGGCATAAACCACGAAACTGTTTTGGCAGGCGAAGCGATTGTCTCGGCGGCGTCTTGCACAACGAATGCAATTGTGCCCGTGCTGAAAGCGATCAACGATCGTTTCGGGATTGAGCATGGCCACGTCGAAACTGTGCATTCATACACAAACGACCAAAATCTCACCGATAACTTCCATAAAGGAAATCGACGGGGTCGCTCAGCTCCCATGAACATGGTCATTACCGAGACCGGGGCAGCGAGCGCAGTTGCGAAAGCTCTCCCGGAACTCACCGGAAAACTAACCGGTAACGCAATCCGAGTTCCGACACCGGATGTCTCGATGGCGATCCTGAATCTTGAACTAGACACCGAGGCGAGCGCTGCGGAAGTGAATACCTATTTGCGCGGACTTTCGCTGGATTCTCCGCTCCAACAACAAATCGATTTCATCGATTCACCAGAAGTCGTTTCGACTGATTTTGTTGGTTCTCATCGTGCTGGAATAGTTGACGGACTTGCAACAATTAGTTCGGGTAAACATCTCGTGCTCTACGTTTGGTACGACAACGAGTTTGGATATAGCAGCCAGGTCGTGCGTGTCTTGGAACACATGGCCTCAAGTCACCCGAAAGTGCTACCTGAGCGATCCGGTGTCATGGCTTAGATTCCAATTGGATTTCTCACATTTGACCAGCCACGCGCGTTAACTAGTTATGAAACCGTTTGAGTTGGTTGTGAGAGAACACTCCGCGGCGGTATTCGCCGTGTGCCGGGTTCTTGTTGGACCAATAGATGCCGAGGACGCCTGGTCTGAAACGTTCCTCGCCGCGATATCTGCTTATCCAAAACTCAAGACAATGGACAACATTCGCGGTTGGCTCGCGACGATCGCCTACCACAAGTCGATGGACATTCTTCGATCGCGGACTAAGCAAAACCATCACGAAAACGCGAATGAAGTGACTACAACGAAATTTGTGCACGCGGCAAACCACGAGGCGATTTGGAACGAAGTGAAGTCGCTACCTGAACGTCAACGCTTGGCGATCGCGTATCACTACCTTGCCGGGTTACCTCACGCAGAGACGGCCGCGATAATCGGTGGCACCGCGGATGCTACTCGTCGTGCGGCTTCCGACGGCTTGGAGAACTTACGTAAGCGCTTGAATCGCGAGGATTGGAGTTAGACATGAGCGATTTGGTTGACGAATTATCGGTTGTGGATGAGGCGCTGTCTTCTCGACTTCACGAACGCCTTGTTCGGGACGCTAGCGAAGTAGGTACCCTCAGCATCAGTTACAGAACAGTTGACTCTCCAATTGGAACGCTTCTCTTGGCGACAACTTCAGCTGGATTGGTTCGAGTCGCGTTCGAGAATGAGCCAGAGGATTTGGTGCTGCAGGAACTCTCTTCGAAATTGAGTCCCGCAATTCTGTACAATCCGAAAGGCCTAGATGAGGTGGCTCGGGAGCTAGACGAGTACTTCAAAGGAACGCGAAGAGTCTTTGAGATTCCACTCGACTTTGGCCTGAGCCGCGGATTTCGAAGAACTGTAATTGAGCGGATGGTGAAAGTCCCGTTCGGAAACACTCGAACATACAGTCAACTCGCCGTTGAGGCGGGAAATCCAAAGGCCACTCGGGCGGTTGGATCGGCTTGCGCTACGAATCCGATCCCGATCGTCCTCCCTTGCCACCGGATACTTCGATCCGACGGAAGCTTGGGTGGCTATCGTGGGGGACTGGATGCAAAGCGTTTTTTGCTTGCATTGGAGACAAAGTGATCCAGACGAATCATGCAACCCATCGGAGGTCAGCACTTGACTGAGGTTAGTCGACCCGCTTGGGCATCCTCTCATCCGCTCCTTGCGCACTACTACGACACGGAGTGGGGGTTTCCAGTTAAGGACGAGAGAGGGGTATTCGAACGGATCTGCCTAGAAGCGTTTCAGTCGGGTTTATCCTGGCTAACAATCTTGAAGCGGCGGGAGGGTTTCAGGAACGCTTTCGCTCATTTTGATCCGGAAATTGTTGCGACGTTCGCGGAAACAGACGTTGCAAGACTCATGGCGGATGAGGCAATCATCCGAAACAAACTGAAGATTGATGCCACCATCAATAATGCGTCGGCAACGGTAGCCATGAGAGCACTTGGCGGTTTAGAAAACCTTGTTTGGTCTTTCAAGCCGCCCAAAGAAGCGTTTGATCCAAGAGCAACATTTTCGCCAGAATCGATTGCCCTTTCGAAAGCTCTGAAACAATCCGGATTCAAATTCGTCGGACCAACCACTGTTTACGCACTCATGGAAGCGATCGGAATGGTGAACCCTCGAGTCAAGCAATGACAACGCCGGAATCTTAAGTAGACTTCGGATTTGTGAAGACAGAACGCACCTATGAAGTGAGTTCTCGAATATTCACGATTCCTAATCTGCTTAGTTTCATAAGACTGGCTCTTGTACCAGTGTTTTTGGTACTAGTCCTCGAGGGGCACGATTTCTGGGCGTTAGTTACGCTCGTGTTTTCGAGCCTGACAGACTTTCTGGACGGGTTACTCGCGAGGTCACTCAATCAAGTGACGAGGCTCGGCCAATTGTTGGACCCCGCAGCCGACAGGTTGTTCATCTTTGTTGCACTCATCGGTTTGGCTGTTCGCGAAGTGGTGCCATGGTGGTTGGTGGCGGTGGTCGTTGGACGCGATGTTTTGCTGCTAATTCTCGGCATTGTTTTGGCGAATTTTGGTTACGGTCCACTTCCGGTTCACCACTTAGGTAAAATCGCTACGTTTTGTTTGCTCTACGCTTTGCCGATTTTCATGGTCGGTCAAGCGTTCGAGCAAGCAATACCGATTAGTGCTCCGATCGCGTGGGCTTTCGCGATTTGGGGGGCATTCCTTTATTGGTGGGCTGGAGTAATTTACATAATTGAGACGGCCAGAGTTATTCGAATTCCGAATACTAACAAGTGAGTTGAATCCGATACTCTAGGTGCCTAGGCAAAGATCGGGGTTGGAATGTCGGACATTGAAGGTTCAGAGCCTCGAGAGGAATCCAACGATTCCACGACAGCGCACTTTGGTTCTGAATTTGATGTTCAACTGGCTGGAGAGTTTGGCGAAGAGTTCTCGCGCGAAGAGCAAGAAGCGATCGCAGCTTTGCCGTCCGGCTCCGCGCTCCTTGTAGTTCGAAGGGGCCCAAATTTAGGATCAAGGTTCCTCTTGGACGCCGATAGAACCACAGCCGGTCGCCACCCAGACGCGGACATTTTCTTGGATGACGTAACAGTGTCCAGGGCTCACACCGAGTTCTTAAGACATGGCACAGCATTTGAACTGCGCGATTTAGGGTCTCTCAATGGCACCTATTTTGACGGTGTTCGAGTTGATTCCGCACTCTTAACCGACGGTGCTGAGGTTCAAATCGGCAAGTTTCGACTAACGTTTTACGCATCTAGGCATGATTTAGGCAGGCAGTCAAAGTGACAATTCCAAATGCTCAGCCAAGAGTGTCAATACCTCAAAACCTTTTGGGAATCGGGCAAGTGCTCGCGCGGTTGCGTCCCGAATTCCCTGACCTCACGCCATCGAAGCTACGTTTCCTCGAGGAACGCAAACTTGTAAACCCCGCCAGAACCGAGTCAGGTTATCGCAAGTTTTCACCAAGAGATTTGGACAGGCTAAGGCTTGTATTGACTATGCAACGCGATCAATACCTTCCGCTCAAGGTGATCCGCAAGTATTTGGCGGATCTGGATGCCGGAAAGAATCCAGAACTCCCAGGGACTCCCACCGGACCGATTCAAACTATTCTCATCGGCGATCGACGGATGAAGAAAGAAGACCTAGTCCGGGCCGCAAATGCGACACCACAGTTGCTCAACGACGCCATCTCGGCCTCCTTAATTGTGCCCGCCGAGACCTACGAGGAAGCGGCGCTAACCGTGCTGAAAGCGCTCTCAGAACTGCAGCGTTCTGGAATCGAACCTCGTCACCTTCGGGGTTTTCGCGCGGCAGCGGAGCGCGAATTGGGGCTTATCGAAAGTGCGTTGATTCCCGTTGCGAAGCGAAATGATGCGGGTAGCAGGGCGCGAGTTGCCGAGCTAGCTAAGGAAATTGCCGCGAACCTGGAACTGGTTAGAAGCAGTTTAATTCGCGGCGCAATCAGCCGAATGGAAGGCTAAGACAAGCCGATACACTGGCAATAGATCACGACACGCCGAAGCAATGCGCGAATGTCGTTGCCTCACGGCGAGACCGTGGGTACCTTTGAGGTTGCGGGTGAAAACCCATTCAATCTCAATCATGAAGCTTGGAAGGCCGGTCATGGGAGAACTTAGTAGTCGAGAAGACTCGCGATTTGACCTTGGTCTTCTGTTCACCGATGGGTTACCGGATATTGATGGCAACACTGGTTATCGGGGAGCAATCGCTGCAAGAGCCGCCGGAATCAGCTACCGCCAGTTGGACTATTGGGCCAGGACAGAACTGGTTGAACCGACGGTTCGAGGGGCTGCTGGCTCTGGCTCGCAAAGATTGTATGGATTCCGCGACATTCTGGTTCTTAAACTTGTCAAGCGACTTCTTGACACAGGTATTTCGCTTCAGCAAATTCGCACCGCGGTCAACCAGCTCCGCGAAGCGGGAGTAAGCGACCTCGCGCAAACAACTCTCATGAGTGACGGTGCAAGCGTTTACTTGTGCACTTCGGATGACGAAGTGATCGACTTGGTTAGTCGAGGTCAGGGCGTATTCGGAATCGCAGTCGGAAAGGTGCTGCGAGAAGTCGAATCAAGCCTCGTCGAATTGGATTCGACCGCTGTGGACCCTCAAGACGAACTTGCCGCCAGACGAGCATCTCGGGCCTCTTAGCGGCCTCAATCCTGCCGCCTCGCTTGACTAACTATCTCAAGTGAGCCGCACGCAGTATTCGCTCGAGTAGCTGATCAAAATGGTTTGCCATCTCCTCGGCACTTTCACCTGGCCAAATATGCAGAGGTTTTGCTGCCCCTTGAGCTTGCTGAAGTGAAGTGCGCTCCGGTAATTGAGGGTTCAGCACAAGTGGCCCAAACATTTCGCGAAGTTCTTTGATTCGGAATTGATGCTCAAGCGACTGGATCTTCACTCGATTCACAATGATTCCGAGTGGTTGAAGTCTTGGTGAGAGTCCTCGTCGAATCTCCTCAATTGCCCTAAGAGCGCGATCCGCAGCGGAGTTCGAAAATAGGCCGGGCTCAGTAACGATTGCTACGCGGTCGCTGGCTGCCCAAGCGGTACGGGTTAGAGCGTTTAGAGACGGAGCCGAATCGATAAGAACCAAGTCGTACTCGTTCTCGATGTGCGTTAGTGCTTCTTCGAGTTTCCAAATATCTCGGATGCTTGGGTGTGGCGGATCAAAGTTGATCGCGGAGGGACTACCGATTAGCACATCGATTTTTCCCGACCTGCCTTTCGTCCAACCGCTTGGGGCTATCGCAGATCTAACGACTTTTTCTTTTGGGGAAGCCAAAACATCCGCAACATTTTGATGACCGGAAATATCGATGTCCATGCCGGTTGAAACATCCGCTTGCGGGTCGAAATCTACGACCAAGGTTCTTAGACCTTTTGCGAAAGATGCTGAAGCTAAACCCAGCGTCACAGTTGTCTTTCCTACGCCTCCCTTGAGGGAGCTAACGCTGAGTACGTGCACGAGTATTGACGATACCTTCACTAGTCTGAAAGAACCTAAATTTTCTGTCTTGGAACGGTAGTTTTTGGTCTCGCGGGTGATGAATATCGAATTATTCTTGACCGCTAACGACGTCGACGGTTGAAAACGATGAGAGGTGAGCCGTGTTTGAAAAGATTTTGGTCGCTAATCGAGGCGAAATAGCGATTCGCGCATTTCGTGCGGCCTTCGAACTCGGCGCACGAACCGTTGCCGTTTTCCCTTGGGAAGACCGCAATTCAATGCACCGTTTGAAAGCTGACGAGGCTTACCTAATTGGAACCGAAGGGCATCCTGTCAGGGCATATCTGGATGTGTCGGAAATAATTCGAGTTGCCAAAGAATGCGGTGCGGACGCAATTTACCCTGGTTACGGATTCCTTTCTGAGAATCCAGAACTTGCTGACGCTGCCCAAAAGGCCGGAATCACATTTATCGGCCCAGGCAAATCAGTGCTTGAAATGGCGGGAAACAAAGTTTCCGCGAAAGAACACGCGATTTCTGCTGGGGTGCCGGTACTCGCTTCAACCGATGCTAGCGCTAACGCTAACGAGCTCCTTGAACAAGCCGAGTCAATAGGATTTCCACTTTTCGCTAAGGCTGTAGCGGGAGGCGGTGGGCGTGGAATGCGCAGGGTTGACTCGGCAGCAGAGTTACCCGAAGCGCTTTCAGCCGCAATGCGAGAAGCGGACAGTGCGTTCGGGGATCCTCGTTTGTTTCTTGAACAAGCGGTCCTTCGGCCGAGGCATATTGAAGTGCAGATTTTGGCGGATGCCGACGGAAACACGATTCACCTTTTTGAGCGTGACTGTAGCGTGCAGCGACGAAACCAAAAGGTTGTTGAAATTGCACCTGCACAAAACTTGGACGACTCGATTCGGAACGCTCTCTACCGGGATGCTGTCGCGTTTGCGAAGTCGATCGGTTACGTAAACGCTGGAACCGTTGAATTCCTTGTCGACACGATCGGACAAAATGCTGGCAAGCACGTGTTCATTGAGATGAACCCGAGAATTCAGGTTGAACATACGGTGACCGAGGAAATCACAGACGTTGATCTAGTTCAGTCTCAAATGCGGATTGCTGCGGGGGAGCGACTTCAAGATTTGGGCTTGGATCAAGATTCATTACGGATTCGAGGAGCTGCTCTGCAATGCCGAATCACAACCGAAGATCCTTCGGAAGGATTTAGGCCTGACACCGGGAAAATAACCACTTACCGTTCCCCGGGTGGTGCTGGCGTTCGACTTGACGGAGGGACTATCGACCCTGGAACGAGTATTAGCCCGCATTTCGATTCGATGCTCGTAAAGATGACCTGCCGGGGCCGTGACTTCAAAACTGCTTTGGCCCGAGCACGGCGTGGACTCGCGGAGTTTCGAATAAGGGGCGTTTCAACAAACATTCCGTTCCTTCAAGCAGTTATGGAAGATCCCTCGTTCGAAGTTGGCGACATAAGTACGACGTTTATTGACGAAAGGCCAGAGCTACTGGAGGCAAGGCCGTCAAAGGATCGTGGGACAAAGATCCTAAATTGGCTCGCGGACGTGACGGTGAATCAGCCGTATGGGAATGGGTCCGGTGTGATCAACCCGGTGTTGAAGCTTCCGGTTGTGGATTTGACCAAACCGGCGAAGCGGGGCTCTAGAGATCAATTATTGGAACTTGGACCAATTGGGTTTGCGAAGGCGCTACGTGAGCAAAAAGCGCTTGCCGTTACCGACACAACATTTCGCGATGCGCACCAATCCGTTCTGGCGACCAGAGTGAGAACACGGGATCTTGTATTGGTTGCTCCGCACGTTGCAAGGCTCACCCCGGAATTGTTCTCAATTGAGGCTTGGGGTGGAGCCACTTACGACGTTGCGCTCCGGTTCCTTGGTGAGGACCCTTGGGATCGGCTTGCGGCTTTGCGCGAGGCGGTCCCAAACATTGCGCTTCAAATGCTGCTTCGGGGACGAAACACGGTCGGGTATACGCCTTATCCGTTGAAAGTTACCGATGCCTTCGTAAAGGAGGCCGCCGCCACCGGTGTAGATATTTTCAGAATCTTCGATGCTCTAAACGATGTGAACCAAATGAGACCCGCGATTGAAGCCGTGCTTGAAACCGGTACTTCAGTTGCGGAAGTAGCGCTTTGTTATACGGCAGACATGCTTGACCCGAACGAAACGCTTTACACGCTTGACTATTACTTGCGACTTGCGGAACGAATCGTCGAGTCGGGTGCGCACATCCTTGGTGTCAAAGACATGGCGGGCCTTCTTCGTGCTGGTGCTGCCGAGAAATTGGTTTCGGAGCTTCGAGCGAGATTTGACTTGCCAGTTCACGTGCACACTCACGACACCGCTGGTGGGCAACTTGCAACTTTGCTTGCCGCTAGTCGTGCCGGAGCAGATGCTGTAGACGTGGCAAGCGCACCAATGGCGGGAACAACGAGTCAACCGCCGGCATCCGCTTTGGTTGCGGCACTTTCGAACACCGAGCGAGACACCGGACTATCTCTTCAAGCGGTCTCGGACTTGGAACCCTATTGGGAGGCGGTTCGACGTGCTTACCGCCCATTTGAAGCCGGACTTGCCGGCCCAACCGGTCGGGTCTACCACCACGAAATACCGGGAGGTCAACTTTCCAACCTTAGGACCCAAGCCGTTGCGCTTGGGTTAGGTGACCAATTCGAAAAGATCGAAGATTGGTATGCCGCAGCAAACCGAATCCTAGGCCGCCCACCAAAGGTGACGCCTTCTTCAAAAGTAGTTGGCGACCTCGCGCTTGCACTGGCTGCAGCGGATGCCGACCCTGACGAGTTTGAACAAAACCCGCGGGCGTTTGATATTCCCGACTCGGTCATCTCGTTCATGGCGGGTGAACTCGGTGATCTCCCTGGTGGCTGGCCGGAACCGTTCAGAAGCAAGGTGCTAGAAGGGCGAGAAGTTTCGATAAACATTGCTGAGCTAACCGATGAGGATTCAAATGATCTTGATTCTGATTCAGCAACTAGGAGGCAGACTTTGAATCGGCTGCTTTTCCCTGCGCCAAAGAAACTATTTGACCAGTCACGCGAGAACTACGGTGATCTTTCAGTGATGGACACAACCGATTACTTGTATGGATTGAAATCGGGTTCGGAAGTCGCGATCGATCTTGAACCCGGCGTGCGACTAATTGTGGGACTTCAAGCAATTGGTGAAGCGGACGATAAGGGTATGAGAACGGTCATGACCGTCATTAACGGGCAGCTTCGCCCGGTATATGTGAGGGACCGCTCGATCAAAGTCGAAACCCATTCTGCCGAAAAAGCCGACCCCGCAAATCGTTCTCACATTGCCGCACCGTTCTCAGGGGTCGTGACGCTAAAAGTTGGGGCAGGAGACCAAGTGGAGGCTGGGCAAGCGGTTGCAAGCATTGAGGCCATGAAGATGGAAGCTGCAATCACTTCTTCGATCAGCGGCAAAGTGGCAAGGCTAGCAATCCCTGCGACACAGCAAGTGGATGCTGGCGATCTACTGGTAGTTATCGAGCCTTAAGAAGGTCTGCGTGTAAAATAGGGGGTCTGCACGGAAAGGCAACCCCCGTTGGCCACAAAAATATCTGGCGAATCAAGCACGCGTTCGAAGGAATCGAAACCGCATGATCGCGCCCCCAAGTCAGAACTTTCGAGTTCTTCGATCCCGTCAAGCTTAGTGATTGATGTAACTCTGCCAGAGCAAACTCATGAGATTCCCGAGCATGAGCAGGCAGTTTCGATTGGTGAAAGCCCCGTCCAAGCCGGGAAAGTTCTTGAAACGCACCTGAATACAACTTCAGTTGAACTGATTCCTGTCTTGATCCCAGAAGGTCAGAACTCTGGAGCGCATAAGGCGAGAGGCAAAGCTAATAAAAGCGAAGCCAAGTCTCTGGCTCCAGAGCCAACCGAACTGCTAACTTCCGATCGAGTTCTTGACCGGCGCGCGAAGAAGAAATTGAAACCAGAAGGCGTTTGGCAAGAACTGGTTTACTTTCTAAGCGCGCACTTGATCAATCTTGGAGATTCGCAAAAGGTCAAAGAGCGCAAGCAGTTGGATGCCCGAATCGCCCGCAAATTCGACACCGGCACCCGCTTCATCGCGGTGCTTAGCCGAAAAGGCGGAGTTGGAAAAACCACAATCTCTACGCTCTTGGGGATGGCTCTCGCCGAAGTTCGCGACGATAACGTAATCGCAATCGACGCGAATCCGGATCGTGGAACACTCGCCGAACGCATTGTAAAGCGAACTAGTGCGACCGTCAGGGATGTTGTAGAAAAAGCCAAAAAGATGGATTCGTTTAGCGAGTTCTCTGGCCTTGTTTCTCGCGACGAGACACGACTTGACGTGTTGTCTTCGGACTCGAATCCAAAGATTTCGGAGCCTTTCGGTGCGGAGGATTTTGAATCGGTCGCTGCGGTCATTTCGAAGTTCTATTCGCTCGCACTGGCCGATTGCGGTACTGGAATTGTGCTTTCAGTTATGCAGTCTGTGCTAAAGCGGGCTGATGCCTTGGTAATCATCTCTGGGGGCAGCCTGGACGAAGCTCGATTGGCGTCGGAAACTCTAACTTGGCTGGAAACGAACGGTTACAGCGAGTTGGCTCGAAACTCTGTAGTTGCTTTGAACACTGCAACCCCGGCTACAAACTTGGTCAATATTGATGAGATCGAAACCCACTTCAAGTCGAGAGTTCGGTCAATTGTGAGAATGCCTTACGATCCGCAATTAGCCACCGGGGCAGTAATCAATTTTCGGCAATTACGTCCGCTCACAATCGCAAGTGCGAGGATGCTCGCCGCTGCAGTTGCTGACGGAATACATGCTCCTCACGAAGACTAGTTGCGGTTTTGAGTTGGTAAGAGCCTGACGATAATGACTGCACGCCAAATTCGAGTGTTCGGAGATCCGATATTGCGCACCTTGACAATGCCTGTGCAAATCGGGGATTCTTCGTTGCCTGGACTCGTTGAGGATCTCATCGATACGGTTCAGATACCCGGCAGGGCTGGGGTTGCAGCGACTCAAATCGGGGTGGGGTTGCGCGCATTTAGTTACAACATTGACGGCAATGTTGGTTACATCTTGAATCCCGAACTGGTCGAAGTGAAAGGGGAACTCGAACTTGTCGAGGAAGGGTGCCTTTCTGTTCCCGGTTTCTACTTTCAAAGACTCAGACATCCGTGGGCGCGAGTGACTGGAGTTGACTTGGATGGCAATCACGTCGAACTTTCCGGCGATGGCCTAATGGCTCAAGCGCTACAACACGAAACTGACCACTTAGACGGCAAGCTATTCATTGAAGGCCTCGAAAAGGAACGCAAACGTGAAGCTATGCGCCTAATTCGAGAATCTGATTGGTTCTAAAAACTACTAAGAACTAACCGACTACCGAGTGCCCTTGAGTTGATGGGGCATCGTCATAGAGACCTTCAATCGCATCCTTAAAGTCTTCGATGATGACATTGCGTTTGATACTGAGTTTCGGAGTCAAGTGACCACTTGCTTCAGTTAGTTCGTGCGGCAAGATGACGAACTTTCGGATCGATTCTGCACGAGAGACGGCAGAGTTTGCTTTGTCGATGGCGCTTTGAATTTCGGCTAGAACTTTTGGATTCTTGCTCGCTTGGTCGACAGTCATCGTTGCGTCTTCACCGTTATTGTTTAGCCAAACCGGCAGCATTTCTTCGTCAAGTGAGATTAGTGCGCCGATGAATGGTTTGCCGTCGCCGACAACAATCACTTGACCAATAATTGGATTTGCTCGAATCGGGTCTTCCAACGTGGCCGGGGAAACATTTTTGCCACCAGCGGTAACAATCAATTCCTTCTTACGGCCAGTAATTTGTAGGTAGCCTTCATCGTCAATGGACCCTATGTCGCCGGTCTTAAACCATTTACCGTTAAAGCTCGCCTTGGTTGCTTCTGGGTTGTTCCAATAACCGGCAAAAATGTTTATTCCAGCGGCTTCGATTTCACCGTCTGGAGCGATGCGCGCGGCGCAACCCGGTAATGGTGGTCCCACCTTGCCGATTTTGAAGTTTGAAGGCAGGTTTATCGAGATTGGTGCGGTTGTCTCGGTCAGTCCGTAACCTTCAAGAATCGTCATTCCAAGACTGCGATAGAAGTGACCCAGGAACAGCCCGAGCGGGGCGGAGCCTGAGACCGCGTATTTGACGCGCCCACCGAGAGCGTGACGAATCTTGCTCAGCACAAGTTTGTCGAATAATGCAAATTGCAATGCAAGCCCAAGTGGTACCTTCCCTGCGTCTAGCGCGCGAGAGTGCGCAACGGCAACAGCGGCTGCTTTGCGGAAAATCTTGCCTTTGCCACCGCTTTCGGCCTTTTGTTCCGAAGAGTTGTAAACCTTCTCAAAAACGCGAGGCACAGCCAGCAAGAACGTAGGTTTGAATGACGCCATTGCAGGGAGCAATTGTTTGGTGTCGGCTTGGTGACCGATCTTTAGTCCGCCGTGAATGGCCAAAACGGAGATGAATCTTGCAAACACATGCGCGAGGGTTATGAACAGCAGAGTGCTTGAGTCAGTGTTTACAACCTCTGGGATTGCCTCTCGAGCGTTCTTCGAAAGCTCAACAAAGTTTGAGTGGGTTAGCATGCAACCTTTTGGTTTGCCGGTCGTTCCGGCGGTGTAAATGAGGGTCGCAAGATCCTTGCCGTTTGCGAGATTACGGCGACGCTCAATCTCCTTGTCGGTAACATCCTTGCCACTAGACATGAGCTTTTCCAGGTCGCCGGTATCAATCTTCCAGACATTCTTGATCTTTGGAAGATCCGGATGTGCCTCGTCGAATCTTGCGAAATGATCGGCAGTCTCGGTAATCATCGCGACGGAACCCGAATCAGCGAGGTTGTACTGAATTTGGGACGGGGAGGATGTTTCATAGATCGGGACCATGATCGCGCCCGCGTACCAAATCGCGAAATCGATAAGAGACCATTCATACCTGGTTTTACACATCAGGCCAATCTTGTCGCCGGGTTGAATACCGGCTTCGACGAATCCTTTTGCCAACTTGATGACTTGGTCTTCAAATTCCTTCGCCGTTACGTCTTTCCAACCACCCTCGTCAGTTGGTAGAGCAAAAATCGCCAAATCTGGAGTTGCTTTAACTCGGTCTCGCAACAAATCAGTAGTGTTCGCTCCCGGGTCAGCTGGAACGATGGCTGGCGTTTCAAAGAGGTCCACGGCAACTCCTTAGGTACCGGTCAGGTCATTTAATTCACTCTATCGGGAAAGACTCACTAGGTCAGCCCTGAACTGATCAGGAGATGTGCGCGTATCAATGCTCAACCGATACAGCTAAATCAAGTTGTTGCAACGGTAGGCTAGGCAAGTCGATAAGGCACTTTTCAAGTTCTAGATTGAGGGCGGTGTTTCCGGATGTTCTATTGGTTCATGAAGAACCTAATCGCTGGCCCCATCCTGAGAACTGCATTTCGTCCGTGGGTTACCGGCTCGGAAAACATTCCTCAGACGGGCGCCTTGATTCTCGCGAGTAATCACCTTTCATTCATTGACTCGATATTCCTTCCTCTAGTAATTGATCGAAGAGTTACATTTCTCGCAAAAAGTGATTACTACACCACGAGGGGCATTAAGGGTTGGGCGGTTAAGACATTCCTTAAAGCGACCGGCATGTTGCCGATCGATCGTTCTGGCGGTAAAGCTTCGGAGGCCAGTTTGAAAACTGGCCTTGGCGTACTCGCGCGGGGTGAGGTGCTTGGAATATACCCGGAGGGAACGAGAAGCCCGGACGGTCGCTTATATCGGGGTCGGACTGGCGTTGCCCGAATGGTGCTAGAAGGCGGTGTCCCAGTCATTCCCGTCGCAATGATTGATACCGAAAAGGTGATGCCCATTGGAAAGCGCCTTCCCAAAGTAAAACGAGTCGGGGTAGTCATAGGCGAGCCACTAGATTTCTCGAGATTCGAGGGGATGGAAAGCGACCGTTTCATCTTGCGCTCCATCACGGATCAGATCATCTACGAATTGAGTCAACTCAGTAACCAGGAATATGTAGATGTTTATGCGAGCACTGTCAAGGAACGACTCGGAAGCAGTAGCAACTAAGTTCCGTCACAAGATTTTCCGCCAGATATGCTGGACTGAAGTTCGCTTGTCTCGCTGCACCGTCGCAGCTTTCTAGTCGATGCTTTGTCGCCTAATCGTTCCAGCCAGATAGGAGTGTGTTGTGGTTGATCCCACCGAGCCCGTAATCGTTGCTGACCAAGCGGTCATCGACGGGCTCGACTATTGGCGAAACTTGCCGATAGCGCAACAACCTACATGGCCGTCACAAGAATCACTCAGTGAGGTCTCTAGAGAATTGGCAACCTTGCCGCCATTGGTGTTTGCGGGCGAAGCCGATCAGCTAAAGAGCCGACTCGCTAGCGCGGCACGAGGTGAAGCGTTCTTGCTCCAAGGCGGTGACTGCGCTGAAACCTTCGCCGCCGCTACCGCAAATCAGATTCGTGATCGAGTCAAAACCATTTTGCAAATGGCTGTTGTGTTGACGTATGGCGCCTCAATGCCGGTAATCAAGATGGGCCGAATGGCGGGGCAATTTGCGAAACCGCGTTCAAGTGATGTGGAGACCCGCGCAAATGTCACACTGCCGGCTTACCGCGGGGACATGGTTAACGGATACGACTTCGATGAAAGATCAAGAGTCGCGGACCCTTCGAGACTCATTCGTGGATATCACACCGCTTCGAGCACGCTCAACCTAATTCGAGCGTTCACTCAAGGTGGGTTCGCTGATTTGCGACAAGTGCACAGTTGGAATCAGGGTTTTGCTCGAAATCCCGCGAACGTTAAATACGAACACATGGCCAAGGAAATCGACCGCGCGGTCAAATTTATGATGGCGTGCGGTGCCGACTTTGAAGCGCTAAAGCGTACTGAATTCTACATTTCCCATGAAGCGCTATTGATGGATTACGAGCGACCGTTGACGAGAATTGACTCCCGCACCGGAACACCGTATGACACCTCCGCGCATTTCTTGTGGATAGGGGAGCGCACTCGGCAACTTGATGGCGCTCATTTGGATTTCTTGTCCAGGGTTCGAAATCCGTTGGGTGTGAAGCTTGGTCCTTCAGCAACTCCTGAAGAGGTCAGGTCTCTCATCGAAAAACTTGATCCAGATAGAGAGCCAGGTCGATTGACTTTCATAACGAGGCTTGGTGCGCCAAAAGTTCGTGAATTACTTCCCAACCTGGTGAAGTCGGTATCGGAAACGGGAGCGTCTCCACTTTGGGTTTGTGACCCTATGCATGGAAACGGTCTAACGACTCCAAATGGTTTCAAGACGAGGCGATTCGACGATGTAGTTGATGAAGTGAAAGGGTTCTTTGAAGTGCACAGGAGCCTCGGCACTCACCCCGGCGGAATTCACATCGAACTTACCGGTGACGACGTGACCGAGTGCCTTGGTGGTTCGGAGCAAATAGACGAATTGACTCTCGAGACTCGATACGAATCACTTTGTGATCCAAGACTTAACCACATGCAGTCCTTGGAGCTCGCGTTCTTGATTGCGGAAGAACTAGCCGCAAGATAGCGCGAAATTTATTTTCGTGACTAGAAGCTCAAATTGAAGTTAATTTTCAGGGTTGTGCCCTTGTCGACTTTCTCTCCAGGATCTGGGGAGATCTTCTTTACAGTTGATCGTGGGAAAGCATCCGCGATTGCGTTGTAGTCAAGTTTGAACCCAAGGGCAAGAAGCTTCGGCTTAGCATCTTGCCAAGTCATGCCTACAACATTCGGTATCTCAACTTGTTCAACTCCATCTGAGACGATTAGTTGCAGAACGGTTCCCTTGACTACGGGGTCTTCTGGGAGTTTGACTCCAATTACTTTTCCTTTTTCAACTGAGTCACTCCAGTCATGCAAACCTTCAGATGTGGATGCCTCGAGCCCCTTTTGCTCCAAGGTGCTCGTCGCGTCTTCGATA
>JAHBSS010000018.1 GCA_019639015.1 Cryobacterium sp.
ATTTGCACAAGGAGGACGCAATGCACGACTCTAAATCAAACAGGCGATCGGGGTCACGCGGTCCCGGCGGATTTGGCGGTAGTCATCTACCAAACTTCAATATCTGGGAAACCGTTGACGGTATTCGGTCAGAGTTTGAGCGACAAGTTGGGCGACGGATGGGTCGTGGCGATGTGCGATCAGCAATCCTCTCCCTGCTAGTGGAAAAGCCCATGCACGGCTACCAAATCATTCAGGAAATCGAAGCGCGAAGTGACGGTGGCTGGAAGCCCAGTGCTGGCTCGGTGTACCCGACACTTCAATTACTCGCCGATGAAGGTGTCGTTCAGGTCGAAGAGGCAGAAGGCAGAAAGATTTACTCGCTTACAGAAGCTGGTAAGGCAGAAGCCAAGGCTAGTGGCGATGCACCGTGGGAAGGCGAGTTTCGGTGGGATTCAAAATTGGGTGCACTGCCAAGAGCGGGAGCGAAGCTGGCTCACGTTATTGGGGCAGTCGCGAGAGAAGGAAGTGCAGAGCAAGTCGAAGAAGCCGTAGCCTTAATCGATGAGACTCGGCGGAAGCTACACGCGATCCTTGCCAAGGACTGACGCACTGAAAGTAGTTGTCTGTTTGGAGCTTGGATGACCAAGCCGAGGCTTTTACGCGCCCGATACCGGCGGATTGTTGGGTTTGCTTCTCGAACGATTCTTGGCGAATGGTGGTTCGAGGTCGTACTCCCCCGAATTGGCTTTGGCTGGCTGAGTCGAAAAACAAGACCCGATCGCACAAGGCGAATTGCAAGGCGATTTCAGCGATTAGCAATTGACCTCGGCGGTTTGATGATCAAAGTCGGGCAATTTATGTCTTCGCGACTTGACGTGTTGCCTCCTGAAATCACAAGTGAACTCGAGCGATTGCAAGACGAAGTTCCTGCGGCTGATTTCGATTCTGTGCGTAGCTTGGCGGAAGCGGACTTGGGTCTCCCGCTTGAAAACGTGTTCCCATACTTCGAGCAGCAGCCTCTTGCGGCGGCCTCACTCGGGCAAGTGCACAGAGCGAGACTTTCTGAAGAGGATGCAAAAATCGCCGGCTTCGAGAACGTAGTTGTAAAAATCCAGCGCCCAGGAGTCGACGAAATCGTAAAGGTCGATCTTGACGCGCTGAAAACGATCGTTCGGCGACTTGAGAAAGTGAAGCTCATTTCGGATCGCGTGAACCTGAAAGAACTGTTGCGAGAGTTCGCGACCGTCAGCATGCAAGAGATTGACTACTTGCATGAAGGCGCAAACGCTGAACGATTTGCCGAAGGCTTTCGTGATAATCCACTGGTTTCAAACCCGCGAGTCGCTTGGGAACGAACCACGAGACGTGTACTTACACTCTCAGATGTCTCCGCGATAAAGATCAACGATCGGGCCGCACTTTTGAAAGCCGAGATTTCGCCAGAAAAGGTTGCAGAGGCGCTAGCCAGTGCAATGTTTGATCAGTTGTTCGTGAACGGGTTCTTTCACGCGGACCCGCATCCGGGAAACATGTTCGTTACACCTTCAAACAGGAATGAGCGATCCACGGGTGCAGACAGTTGGAAGCTCACTTTCGTCGATTTCGGAATGATGGGTGAAGTCCCCGAATCGCTCAAGAGCGGGATGAGAAAACTCGTCATTGGAGTTGCGTCTAGAGACTCGAAAAAGCTCGTCGAGGGCTTCAAAGAAATGGGCATGCTCGTAACGAACACTGACAGTTCCCGACTGGAATCGGTGCTAACTGAATTGTTTTCCCGATTTGGCGGTATGGGGTTCGCGCAGCTTCGAGAAGTGGATTCGCGTGAATTCAAGGACTTTGCCGAAGATTTTGGCGCGGTTATGCGGGAAATGCCGTTCCAAATGCCGGAGAATTTGTTGCTCATCATCCGAGCGATTTCAGTTACATCCGGTGTTTCAACGTCGCTAAATCCGCGTTTCAATATCTGGACCGCGATCGAACCCTATGCCGAAATTCTTGCAAAGGACGAGATTGGCGCCACGGCTAAGTCGCTACTTGAGGATGCGGTTTCGACTGCAAGAACTCTTTACGGACTCCCGAAGAAGCTTGAAGAACTTAGCAACTTGATTCAACAAGATCGTTTGGCGATTCGAACTCCGGGATTGGATCAGCGAATCAAATCCCTCGAAATTCTGGCAAGTCGAGTACTCGGTTCTGTCATTTTTGCCGGGATGTTACTCGGTGGCATTTTCCTAAAGGAAACCGATCCGATTGGCGGCTGGACACTGTTTGGCACGGCAGTGATTCCGCTCGCCTACGCTGTGTTCGCTGGCGTGCGGCAAAAGTAGGCAACCCTTTGGCTACATGCTTGGAATAGGTTTCTAGCTCTATCGTTTGCGGAGTTTGCCGATTCCCGGAATGAAACGGCCAACGGTTGCTGCATACTTCGCAAATTCTGGATGAACTTTGAACAACATCCGTTCTTCCAAACGCGCTTTACAAATCAAGAGCGCCAACAAGGCAACCCAAGTTGCGATATGCCACCTGGATGCGCCAAATAGAACAATTCCCAAAGAAGCGACTAATAGGCCTGAGTAGATTGGGTTCCTAATCCAGCCGTAAATTCCCGTTGTCACGAGTTGCGCTCCCTGTTTTGGGATTGGTGACGGTGATAGTGAAGCGCCAAGACCTAGGATTCCCAAACTCGCTATCAAGAGTCCGGCAGAACCAATTGCAGCGGCCACGATTAGAAGCCTTGTGTTTCTCGGCCAAAGAGCGCCAAACGGTTCGATGAACAAGGCCGCAATTAACGCCAATTGTAAAACGACGAGCGCAAGCGCCCAAGACCGCTTCACTTAGTGAGATTTGACCAAAGCTACGAACGCCATAACTCCGAGAATGAAAACGATGACGCCGAGAGTCAAAAACACGTACTCAATTGGATGCATGCTCCCAGTATCCCCCATTGTTTTGCCTAGCCAAAAGATTTAGCGAACGCCGCTAGTTGCATTCGCTGTGCTCTAGGAGTAGACCAGTTCGGGTGCTCGACTAAGGAGACCACAAAATGGCAACGCAATTAGCTATCGATGTCAGAAAGCTAGAAAAGAATTTCGGGACTGTCAAAGCTCTAAACGGTTTGGACCTTCAAGTCGAAACGGGCACTATTTGTGGCTTCTTGGGGCCGAATGGCTCGGGTAAGACCACTACGATCCGGATTCTTCTTGGACTGTTGCGCTCAAGCGGAGGGAGCGCGAAATTATTGGGTGGTGATCCATGGAACGACGCCGTCGAATTGCATCGCAAGATTGCTTATGTCGCAGGGGATGTCACTTTGTGGCCAAATCTCACCGGTGGCCAGGCGATCGACATCATTTGTGAGTTGCGCGGGGATCGCGACAAGAAGCGGATTGATGAATTCTTGCAAATATTCGACCTCGATCCATCTAAGAAGGCACGCTCCTATTCGAAAGGTAATCGTCAAAAAGTTGGACTGGTCGCGACCTTTGCGAGCCGAGCCGAGTTGTTCATTCTCGATGAACCTACAAGCGGTTTGGATCCGCTGATGGAGGCGGTTTTCACAGATTGTGTTTCTCAGCTCAGTGACGAAGGTCGCACGGTTTTGCTTTCCAGCCACATTTTTGCGGAGGTTGAAAAGCTTTGCGATACGGTCACCATTATTCGTGATGGTAGAACGGTCGAGTCTGGAGCACTCTCCAAACTTCGACATTTACAACGCTCGACCATCACTGTTTCCCTGGAAGGGAATGCAAAGAAACTCGCCGAGGTGAAAGGCATACAGGATCTTCAAACTGAAAATGGACGAACCTCATTCTCGGTTGACCCAGATTCTTTATCGGATGCTCTTGCCGCTTTGGCACCTTTGGGGCCGCGAGAACTAGTTTCTACTCCCCCGTCGCTTGAAGAATTGTTTTTGCGCCACTATTCAACACACGGGCAATCTGAGTTAAAAGCTGGCGAGCAGCATGGTTAGCGAAACGTCGGTTAGAATTGCCGCGGCTCAGCTAGTCGGAAATAGGTCGCGCTACACGACGTTGTCGGGATTTTGGATGCTCGTTTGGTTCATCGTCAGGCGAAATTGGCTCAGAATGCTGGTTTGGCTGGTTGTGCTTGCCGGGATGATTCCCCTTGTTATCGATTCTCAGCGTGAATTGTTCCCGACTCAAGCCGCTCGCGAAGCGTATGCCCAGGTCGCCAACACGCCAGCAGTGGCCGCAATGACGGGGTTGCCATACGCGGCCGCGACCCTGGGCGGAATCCTGAACATAAAGCTCTGGATGACCGAAGCTGTAGCTCTCGCTTTCGCCGTAATCTTTTTGGTGACCAGAAATGGGCGCGCCGAGGAAGAAAACGGACGCACCGAGTTTCTGCGGTCAACGAAGCTCGGCAGGCACGCCTATTCACTCGCGAATTGGGCAGTATTCGGAGCGTTTTCGACGGTAGTTGGGCTTGCCTGCGCGGCTCTTGCAATATCTCAAGGTCTTCCGCCAGACGGTTCACTCTTGATGGGCGCTTCGTTCGCCGCGGTCGCCCTGGTATTTATCGGGGTCGTTGCGATTGTCGGCCAACTTTGCCAGACTAGCCGAGCCGCGAATGGTTTGGCTTCGATAGTTGTCGCAATTGCCTATCTAATCCGCGCAACTGCTGACGTAAAAGCTAAGAATGACCAGCCGCTTTGGATTGCTTGGTTGTCGCCAATAGGTTGGGGACAGCAAGCGCGCTCATTCGCTGAAAATCTTTGGTGGCCAATCCTGCTTTGCCTAGGTGTGGCGATATTACTTTGCATCATCGCGCTGAGGCTTGAGAGTCATCGTGACTTGGGTGCTGGCATGCTTCCTGCACGAAAAGGTCGAAAAAGCTTCGGTGCTTTTGGTCGCACGCAATTAGGCCTCACGCTGAGGCTGCAACGCGGTCCAATTATCGGTTGGGCGATTGGGATTCTAGTGTTTGCTGCCTTCTTTGGTGGCGTCGCGACCGCGATGGTGGACTTGCTCGGAGGCAATACACCTGTTGTCGGAGTGTTTGCAGGTCATTCAGGGAACTTGCTAGATGGGTTGCTCTCCTACTTTGTAATGACTACGGCGATGATTGTCGCCGCTTTCGCTTTGCAAGTTGCTAGTGCGATCGGAACAGAAGAATCGACTGGACGAATTGAAATCCAATTGTCCGGTGCAATTAGTCGAATACGCTGGGCGGCAAATCGCTTGATAGTTCCCGCGGTGATTTCGCTAATTCTCTTGGCTCTCGGTGGCTTTGTACTTGGAGCAACGTTCGGTTCAGTAACTGGTATTCACGGTCAGGATCCCAAGTTCGCTGCATACTCGACTAGTTTCTGGCCATCCGTGCTACTGGTTATTGCGGTGACGATGTTCTTGATCGCATTCATCCCAAGGTTCGCCTCGGCACTCACTTGGGCATTTTACGGAGTAGTTGTCCTACTGTCTCTTCTAGGCAACCTATTCAAATTGCCTAGTTGGCTCGTGGAGAACACGCCGTTCACAACAGTGTCGAAGCTCAATGCGAATTTGAACGTCGCTCCACTTGTCGTGCTCTCAATAATCGCAATAGTGCTTTTGACTTGCGGTCTATTGAGGTTCAAAATGCGCGACACTAAATCCGCGTAACGAGCGATCACTATGGTTGAACCTTGAGATCAAATTCAACTGGAAAAGGATCTAGATGAAATCGTATGGAATTACCCCAAGACGCGTACTTTGGACCGGTCTAATACTTGCGATCGGTGGCGCTCTGCTTACATACGTTTTTCCGCTATTGCAGTTCATGTCGTATTCAAACCCGCCTACTGGAATAGGGATGGATTTGCTAAACATCGCGACGATCACAATCCAAATCGCGAAGGAGGTCCTGATTCAGATTGGAGCTGCTCTAATAGGCGCATCAATCGTCATTAAGTACCTCGATCTGAAGATTTTCAAGACCTCGAATACTGGAACAAATCGTATTCTTCCGTCACAAGATCATTCTGAATAGTTGCGAAACTTTTGACCGGACACTAGTTCACTATGGTTGAACTATGAGTTCGAGTTCAACAAAGACGGACGTCAAGAGCGTCATCGTTATCGGCGCCGGAATGATCGGTCTGGCAACGGCATGGCACCTGCGCAAGAGCGGAGTTGAAGTCACCGTTGTTGACAAAAAAGGTGTCGCTGCTGGCTCCAGTTGGGGGAACGCTGGTTGGTTGACACCGGCGCTGACCTTGCCGCTTGGCGAACCATCCGTTCTGCTTTCCGCGCCAAAAACCATGCTCAGCTCTAAGTCACCGCTTTACATTCCACTTCGGTTTGACCTCAAGCTAATTCGATTCTTGACCGGATTTGCGTGGCACTCGCTCCCTCGGCAATGGCGAAAGTCGATGGAGATTTTCGCAAAAGTCAACCCACTCGGGATGCCGGAGTTCCACGAGCTCACTGATGGCGGAGTGAAGGCCCCCGTCAAAGAGGCCAAACCGTTCCTTGCGGGATTCTTGAGCGAGAAAGACCGCAAAGTTTTGTTGCACGAGTTTGAAGTGGTCGAAGCTAGCGGAGACAAGGTCAGTTTCGATTTAGTTACAGGTGACGAATTGCGTCAGATTGAGCCAACTCTTTCGGATGCCGTTTCTTGCGGGGTCTTGCTTCACGGCCAATATTTCATCAACCCGCCAAAATACATGGAGTCCCTCGGTGATGCGGTCGCCAAATTGGGCGCAACTTTGAAGAGTGGATTTGATGCCGCGGCAATCGATGACACTGCAAAGGGTGTCATCGTGAAAGCAACAAACGGCGACGCCTTAGAAGCCGATGCCGTTGTGATTGCGACCGGTGCTTGGCTTGGCGAGTTGGCGCGCAAGTTTGGGGTCAAGGCGATTGTGCAAGCCGGCCGCGGTTACAGCTTTAGCGTTGTGCCTGAAGTCGTACCGTCGCATCCGATTTACTTCCCGGCTCAGCGTTTGGCTTGTACTCCCCTAGGCGACAGGCTCCGAATTGGCGGAATGATGGAGTTTCGTTCTGTGGATGCCGCCCCAGACAAGCGCAGGTTCCGCACGCTGGTCGAGGCCGGAAAACCCGTATTCAAGGGTGTCGATTGGGATGCCCGAAAAGAAGAATGGGTCGGCGGTAGACCTGTAACGGCAGACGGCCACGCTCTTATCGGCGCCACCAAGAATCCACGGGTCTTTGTCGGCGGCGGACACGGAATGTGGGGTATCGCGCTCGGACCGCTCACTGGCAAACTACTTGCTGGGGCGATCGTCGGCGAGCCGGATCCGGTTCTCAAACACTTCGACCCGCTGAGGTAGTTGACGCAACTTTTTCGGGGCGCTGCCCGATTGAAACATTCGAACAAATGTTCGATAATTAATGAATGTCAAGTGTCGCTTTGGTTGCGGAACTGCGGGAACGCATCCAGCAGATTCAGTCCCCCGACCTTGACCTGCGCACTCTGCCAACGCATCCCGCACTTGCCGAACTTTTGCCAGGTGGTGCACTGAGAGTTGGCGCGACCTACTCGGTTGAGAGTTCGCTCACGCTACTTATGCTTTTGCTTTCCGCACCATCGGCGGCTGGCTCTTGGTGCGGAGTTGTCGGGATTCCCGAGTTTGGAATTGAGGCAGCTGCCGGTTTCGGAATCGCGCTCGATCGACTCGTGCTAGTGCCGAGTCCTGGCGACCAGTGGCTCGCTGCAACGGGTGCTTTGGCGGATGCCTTGAACGTCATCGTTGTGAAACCACCAAAGCAAGCAAGCGATTCAAGCGTTTCCAGGCTCTCAGCGCGACTTAGAAAACGATCCGCGACCCTTATTGTGCTCGGTTCTTGGCCGCAAAGTGAGGCGATGCTAAGCCTCACCGAGAGTTCTTGGAGCGGAATCGGTCACGGCCACGGACACCTCGCAAGCCGAGAAGTCACGGTTACTGTCACGAGTCGATTCAACTCGAGACCGCGAAGTGCGAAGGTTGCGCTCTAATGGCTAAACCAAAAACACTAAAGCGTCATGCTGCTGAGGTCACCGGCGCAGCACCAGAGCGAGTCATGGTCGTGCACTGCCCAGATTGGCCAGTTTTAGCCGCGATTCGGTTGCACGGCATGAAACAGGATGCTCCAGTCGCAATAATCGAAACCGGTCGCGTTTATTCGACATCCGCTTCCGCGCGCGAAGAGGGAGTGCAGCGCGGACTCAAGTTACGCGAAGCTCAAGCTCGATGCCCAGAGTTGATAGTTCAATCACGCCGAGCCGAAGAAGAAGCGCGGAGTTTCGAACCAGTCTTAGTCGGACTCGAAGAATTCGTACCAAACATTCAAGTGCTGCGACCTGGCACTTGCGCCATGAAAGTTCGAGGGCCAGCCAGTTACTACGGTGGCGAGGAAGAGGCGGCGCTTTGGCTACTGGACCGACTCGATGAGCTTGGTGTTTCAAGCGCCAGGATCGGTATTGCAGACGGGGTGTTTACCGCCGAAATTGCGGCACGAATGCGACGACCTGGACGCATCCACTTGATCGCTCAAGGCGCCTCGGCCGGGTTCCTTGCGCCGCTGGCGATTGAAGCGCTTGAAGATGACAAACTGGCTGTTTTGCTCAAGCGCTTGGGTATCCGCTCTCTCGGTGCATTCGCGCAAATGGACCCGGACGCTGTTCGTGATCGACTCGGCGAGGACGGAGCGAGATTACAAAGGCTAGCTGGCGGACTCGATTCGCGAATGATTCAAGCGCGCACTCCCCCAACCGATTTGGCACGCTCAATCGAATTCGAGCCCGCCATCGATCGTGTCGATCAAGTCGCGTTCGGGGTTCGTTCCCTCGCAGACGATTTCATTGCCGGGCTTATCGCGCAAAAACTCGTTTGCACCGCCTTGCTTGTTGAACTCGAGTCGGATCGAGCCGAGGTTTCAAGTCGCGCTTGGTTGCATCCGCGCTCGTTTAGCGCTTCGGACGTCGTCGACCGGATTCGCTGGCAACTTCAGGGTTCGGCGAACGAGCCTTCACTAAATGCAGGGGTCGTCGCGGTGCGATTGGATGCAGAAAGCGTCGACTCGATCGGAAACCACGAGCAGGGATTGTTTGGCACCGGTCCCGAAGAACGAGTACATCATTCGCTTTCACGCTTGCAAGGAATGCTTGGCCGCACCGCGGTTTTGACCGCCGCAATAGGAGGTGGCAGAGGCCCCGCTGATCGTTGCACGCTTGTTCCTTGGGGAGAACGCACTTTGCATGATCGCGAACCCAACCAGCCTTGGCCAGGTAGCTTGCCGCAACCGGCACCAGCAACCGTGTTCAATCCGCCAAGACCGGTGAACGTGTTTTCTGGCGAGGGCGTCGAGATCGTTTTAGATGATCGCGGGTTTATTTCAGACTCCCCCGCCATGGTCTCTGCTGGCGGTCGAAATATCGCTGTCTCAACTTGGGCTGGACCGTGGACGACCGAGGAACGTTGGTGGGATGCCAAGAGCGCTAGCCGTTCAAGTCGTCTTCAAATCGTCGATACCGCTGGCACCGGTTGGCTGCTAGCAATCGAACACGGTCGCTGGTGGATCGAGGCTCGCTATGACTAACGGGACAAGCCGTGGGTTGGCGTAACCCACCGGTTCCGTGGGCCGAACTTGAGCGAGCACTATCCGGTCGCACCGATCGAGCGAGCACGGCAAAACCTAGCCAATTCGAGAGCCTCGGTTGGACGAATAAGCGACCAAAGTATCAACCGCCGGAGCTCGCGGCACCAACTGAGGGCGTCATCCCTTACGCGGAGTTGCACGTTCACTCCAATTACAGCTTTCTCGACGGTGCGAGTTCGCCGGAAGAACTGCTAGAGGAGGCGGTGCGGTTGGGGCTAACCGCGATCGCGCTAACGGATCACGACGGTTTCTATGGCATCCCGAGGCTTGCAGAGGCTGCCGAAAGCTTCCCGCAAATATCGACCATATTCGGGGCGGAGTTATCGCTCGGTTTAGACAAGCCGCAAAACGGTGTGCCTGACCCAACCGGTAGCCATCTGCTCGTGCTTGCTCGCGGACAAGAGGGTTATCACCGCCTTTCGAGTGCGATAACTTCGGCTCAACTTCGCTCGGATGCCGAAAAAGGTCGACCGGTTTACGACCTGAACGAACTCGCTGAACTCGCGAGTAATCACTGGCTTATCCTCACCGGATGCCGAAAAGGTGCTGTACGCAAAGCGCTGCTCGAGAGTGAGGTCGCTGCCCTTCGGGAGCTCGATCGACTCGCTGATTTCTTTGGTGAAGAAAACGTGGTTGTTGAGTTGTTCAATCACGGCAACCCGCTAGATGACGCGCACAACGACGCGCTGTTCTCACTAGCGACCAAGCGTGGACTGCGAAGTGTCGCTACCGGCAATGTCCACTACGCGGATCCCGCTCGGTATCAATTAGCGACAGCGCTCGCGGCAGTGCGCGCGCGAGCGAGTCTTGATTCCCTCGATGGTTGGTTGCCGGCATCCGGTGCGGCACATTTGCGAAGTGGCGCTGAAATGGCTCGACTGTTTGCTGCCTACCCAGGTGTGATCGAAAACACTGTCGAACTTGCCGAACAACTCGCGTTTCGATTGCGAACAGTAAAGCCTGGCCTTCCTGACACCGAAGTTCCTTCGGGGCACACTCCCATGACTTGGCTGAGGAAACTAGCTTGGGCGGGAGTGGCGGAGCGCTACCCTCGCGGGCTAAGTGAGAGCGGAAAGCAACGTGTTGAACACGAGTTGGATGTCATTGAGCAAAAGGATTTTCCCGGCTACTTTTTGATCGTTCACGACATTGTGAAAGAAGCTCGAAGGCGCGGCATCCTTTGTCAAGGTCGAGGATCGGCGGCGAATTCGGTGGTTTGCTATTTGCTCGGAATTACAGCGGTTGATGCGATTTTTTACGACTTACCGTTTGAGAGGTTCCTTTCAAGCATGCGCGAAGAGGAACCGGATATTGACGTCGATTTCGATTCTGAACGTCGTGAGGAAATCATCCAATACGTTTTCGAAAAGTACGGTCGCAGAAACGCGGCGCAAGTCGCCAACGTCATCACCTATCGGGGCAAGGCTGCGGTTCGGGATATGGCTAAAGCGCTCGGTTATTCGACCGGCCAACAGGATGCTTGGTCTAAGCAGGTGGAACGGCGCAGCCTCCCTGGCGTCGAAGCAGATAGCGACATCCCCGAGCCCGTACTTCGACTTGCTTGGCAAGTGCGGGACTTTCCGAGGCATCTAGGGATTCACTCCGGTGGAATGGTGCTGACGAAACGTCCGGTTGGTGAAGTTGTCCCGATCGAGCACGCGCGAATGGAAAATCGCACAGTGTTGCAATGGGACAAAGACGATTGCGCTTGGATGGGCCTGGTCAAATTCGACCTACTCGGACTTGGGATGCTCGCCGCACTACAGCGTTGCCTGGATTTGGTTTCGAACACGGTTGGTGAGCATTGGGATCTTGCAAGCATTCCAAAGGAGGAAGCTGGCGTTTACGACATGCTTTGCCGAGCGGATGCGATTGGTGTGTTTCAAGTTGAGAGCCGCGCGCAGCTAAACACTTTGCCTCGGCTTCAGCCGCGTCGGTTTTATGAGCTAGTGACTGAGATAGCGCTCATCCGCCCTGGGCCAATTCAGGGTGGAGCGGTACATCCGTATGTCCGACGCAAGACCGGCAAAGAAGAAGTAACTTACGCGCACCCCGTGCTCAAGCCCGTGCTCGAACGCACGCTCGGAATCCCGCTGTTTCAAGAGCAAGCGATGCAAATGGCGATGGCTCTTGGCGATTTGAGTCCGGATGACGCGAACCTGTTGCGCCGTTCGATTGGTTCTAAGCGCGGTGAACGCAGAATCGCGCAACTGGAGCAAAAACTGCGCGACGGCATGTCGGCCAAGAATATCTCCGAGCGGGATGCCGACCTCATTTACAACCGAATCAAAGCGTTCTCCGATTTCGGTTTCGCAGAAAGTCACTCGATCAGTTTCGCGCTCATCGTTTATGCGAGTGCATGGTTCAAACTTCACTACCCCGGTGCGTTTCTGGCTGCACTGCTTGCGGCTCAACCGATGGGGTTCTATTCGCCAAAGAGCCTCGTTGCAGATGCCAGAAGACACGGGGTCGAGGTGCTGCGTCCCGACATTTTGC
Organism: Cryobacterium sp.; assembly: GCA_019639015.1. Classification (GTDB taxonomy): domain Bacteria; phylum Actinomycetota; class Actinomycetes; order Actinomycetales; family Microbacteriaceae; genus Terrimesophilobacter. The sequence continues at coordinate 12,078 of JAHBSS010000018.1, forward strand.
GATCCGGCGTAGATGCAGAACTCGAGCCATCAACCAAATCGAAACTGAATGGTTCGCCTTCTTGCTTAGACCCTGAGCAACCGCCGGTACCGCAACGATTTGACCCCAATTTGCCGTTCAGCACAAACGATCATCGCCGAGATGGTGCCTTTGCAGTGCGGCTCGGACTCGAATCCGTGCGCGGAATTGGCCGTGACCTTGCAATTCGAATTGTCGAAGAACGCGATCGGGTTGGAGGCGACGGAGCGTTCAAAAGCATGTCTGATCTTGTTCGCCGAGTCGGGTTGAACACTGCCCAATTGGAGGCCCTTGCTTCTGCGGACGCTTTTGCTGCATTTGGTCTCGACTCTCGCCAAGCAATTTGGCTCGCAGGATCAGCGGCTGAAGATCGAGCAGAATATCTGCCGAATAGCACGGTTTCAGTTCTGCCTCCGTTATTTGATTTGCCGACAGAGCTAGAACGCCTTGAAACCGATCTTCAAGCCACCGGGGTTTCCGTTGACAGCGATCCGATCGGGCCATATCGGGAGTCGCTAAAAGCGGTAGGCGTGCTCTCTGCCGAAGATTTGCGTAGTGAGGAATCGGGCAAGCGAGTAACAGTCTGTGGAGTTGTGACTCATCGGCAGCGACCCCAGACAGCAGGCGGGATCACCTTTTTGACCTTGGAGGATGAAACCGGGCTGAGTAACGTGATTTGCTCCCAAGGTGTTTGGAAGCGCTACCGGCGCATCGCAAGAGACTCGAGAGTGCTTTTCGTTCGAGGGCTGCTGGAGCGCACCCCTGAAGGAATCTGCAACATCCAAGCCGATTTGTTTGAAGCGGCGATAATCCAAGTTCCAACGAGATCGCGCGACTTCAAATAGCGCGTGGGAGTTTTACACTCCGAGAAACCTGATGCAATCTAGATGGATGGCGCAACAACATCCATGGTCACGATATGTGGCTATCGGTGATTCATTTACCGAGGGCATCGGCGATCCGGAGCCCAAGAGCCCTGGCGGTAATCGTGGTTGGGCGGACCGAGTTGCCGAAGTTCTAAGTAGCAAGACAGAAGATTTCGCCTACGCAAACCTTGCAATTAGAGGACGGCTACTTCAACAAATTTGGGATGAGCAAGTCGAGCCGGCACTCGAGCTTCGCCCTGACTTGATAACTGTTTCTGCCGGCGGCAACGACATTTTGCGGCCCGGTTCTGACCCGGATGAAATAGCAGGACGACTCGAAGAGATGATTAGTCAATTGCGAAGGGATGGTGCAACAGTTTTGCTCTTCGATGGGCCCGATATCGGGATGACACCGGTGCTAAGGCGGACTCGCGGCAAAGTGGCAATCTACAACGAAAATGTCAGGGCGCTCGCGCAACGTCATGACGCGATTGTTGCCGACATGTGGGGAATGCGTGAACTCAAAGACCCGCGGATGTGGGCTCCGGACCGCCTGCACTTCTCCCCCATTGGGCACCACACGATTGCCCGGATGGTACTTGAATCCCTTGGAGTTGAGCATGACCTTGAACCCTACAAGCCCCAACCAATGCAGCCGATTTCCTGGCGAAAAGCACGAGCAGAAGATATTGGTTGGGCTAAAGAATATTTAGTCCCCTGGGTTATCCGAAGAATCAGGCATCAATCTTCCGGCGACGGGATCAGCCCCAAACGCCCGGAGCCCGGGTCGATCTCCGCCACGTCATCCAAACCGAAACTTAAGGAGCAAAGCTGATGGCCGATGCAGTTGCCCGATTCGTTGAGGCCGCTGAAGCGCTCGGATTTCCTGTCGTTGTCAAGAACATGGATCAAAGTACCCATACGGCCTTGGAAGCCGCAAACGCGGTTGGCTGCGAGGTCGGTGCGATAGTAAAGAGCCTCATTTTCGAAGCCGACGGTTCGCCAATCCTGATTCTTACTTCTGGTCCCAACCGAGTTGATACGGCACTTCTTGGCCAAGAACTTGGCGTGAAGCTTGGAAAGGCGGACGCGAACGTAGTAAAGGAAGTCACCGGATTTTCCATAGGTGGAGTGCCTCCGTTTGGCCACAAATCACGACTCAAAACAGTGATTGATTCGGATCTTTTGCGCTACGAGAAGGTTTGGGCCGCCGCTGGTGCTGCGACATCTGTTTTCGAAATCAGCCCAGACGACCTAATCGAACTGTCGCAGGGAGTCGTCGCAAGAGTTTGTTGAAGTTACTTCGGTTTAGCAGCGAGCGACATTACGAGATCAAACAAGTGCTTTGCAGATTTATCCCAAGTGAACTTACCCGCTTGAGCAGGAGCTGAATCCGACAATCGTTTCCAAGTTGAGTCATCCTCGAGCTCACGGACCTTTGCCACTACATCTTCTGGATCATTCGGATCAAAGAACAACGCGCTTTCTCCGGCAGTTTCATGAAAGACCGGAATATCACTGCAAATCACCGGCGTCCCCATCGCTAGGGCTTCGACTACAGGGATGCCGAAACCTTCTTCAAAGGATGCCGTTGCAAGAGCGGTGCACCTTCGAAGTATTTGTGAATACTCGTCATCACTCACACCGTTCAGGAATTCGATTGAATCTTTCGGCGCAAGGGATGAAAGTCTAGCTCGGTCGGAATCTCCGATCCGACTCAAAAGTTGCAACTTGTAGTCCGGTAGCCCATTCATCGCTCGGGCAAGCAATTCGACATTCTTATATGGCATGAATGAGCCCATATAGACAATAGTTTTTTCGCGCGTTGAAGTTCTTTTTGGCGCTGGTTCAACCGCGCTGCTAACGACAGTTATTGGTCGATCAGTCAAATGGTGCTGGATTATTTGCGCTTTTGCAGTCTCAGTGCCGGTAACGACTTCGTCCGCTCTGTTCATTGTTAGTCGTTGTGGCCAATAGGCAAGGTGGTATAGGCGCCAGCCAAGGCGGATGAACCAAGAAAGGTCCCGAGGTGGTGTTGGACTCTTGTAATAGATCAAGTCGTGCAACGTCAGGATGAGTCTATATTTTCTTCCAATTGAACCCATCGTCTGCATTGGAGTGAACACAACATCCGGCTCAAAACGATTGATCTCGAGCGAAACCCATGGTTCTTTTAGGCTTGTTGGAGAGCTTGCTAAGACCCAAGGTAGATCCGGCAACATATCGAGTTGAGCTTTATCACTAATGATCATGGTTACCGGATGCAATTTGCTGAAAGCTTCGACGAGTTTGGCACCGTATCGACTGATTCCATCGTGCCTGCCGAGTCTCGTGTATCTGCAATCAAAGAAGAATCTCATTGGGATCCCAATCCATCTAGAAATTCGGTGATTGCTTCGGCCGCTAACTCGGGTTGCTCGTAGTGAATGAGGTGACCAACCCTCTCAAGCACCACAATTTTTGCATTCGGAATCGTCTTCGCCAGTGCGTAGTTCGCTGAAATCGGGGTAATGTCGTCGAGCTCCGCCGCGATCAAGAGTGTCGGCACTCCAATTTTCTCCGCAACGTCTCCCACGTTCTGGCTTACCGAAGCTTCAAATGCCTCGCTAACCGTTCGACTGTCAGAGAAGTTATTGAAATAGCGGTGATGTTCTTGGTGTATCCATTTGCGAAGAGCACGATCCTTCGTTTTCGCGAGAATCACACTCATGAATTGAACTACAGCCCAGTTCCCCAGCATGCGCTTTGCCAATCGCTCAGGCAACTTTGCCGCTGTGCGATAAAACTTGACCGTCAACCATGTCGAAAAACGCTTGGGACCTTTTACTCCAGAAATTGCTATCGGGTTCATCAGAATCATTCCGGGAGTGTTAAGCCCAGTCGAAACCGCTTGAGAGGCAATAATCGATCCGAACGAATGACCGAGCAGTACTGCCTTACCTAAAACATGAAGCTGATCTAAAAAAGCCTCTAACCAATCGACGTAACCTGCGATGCTGTGTGGCGCTTCGATTAGTGGTGAGGATTCACCGAACCCTGGCATGTCGGGCACTATCACCCGAACCCCCGGCAAATGAGCTATCACAGGCTCAAGTCCATGATGCTCGCCACGGTAACCGTGAGCGGCCACGATGAGCCAACGCGCGTCACTTGGCCCGTATTCCCAATAGGAGGTGAAACTTCCGAGGACCTCAATTTCTCTCTTCTTACCCGGTAGTTCTTCTAGTGCTTTTAGGTCGGGAGGTCTCGGTTTCATCTGTTCAAGTTTAGGCAATCAGCCTCAACCTCAAATCACGCTCGAGTTCGAGATGTCTACGGATTCCAATACTGTGAACTTGTGTCAGAACGAAAGTGGTTTGAAAGCCTTGCAACTTTTGACTTAGAGACAACAGGAGTCGATACGAGGAGCTCCCGTATCGTTAGTGCAAGCCTCGTGACAATTGACGCGAACGGTAGCGCTACAGCAAGTACCTCTTGGCTTGCCGACCCTGAAATCGAAATCCCCCATCAGGCAACAGCGGTTCACGGCATTACGACTGAACAGGCCCGACGAGAGGGTCGTAACGCTCGAGAAGTCGTTGGCGAAATAATTGAAGCGATTTCGAGTGTGCTAACCCAAAACATGCCACTCGTCGTGTTCAACGCACCTTACGATTTGTCGCTTCTCGCAAATGAGGCTCGCCGGCACGGACTTGAACCAATCCTTGATCCTCGACCGATTGTAGATCCGCTAGTAATCGATCGTGAATTTAGCAAGTTCAGAAGAGGAAAGCGCACCCTGGAAGTGCTAACCGAGATATACAACGTTTCACTTGGTGAAGCACACGTTGCAGCCGAGGATGCCATTGCGGCCGCGAGACTCGCTCAGGCTTTTGCCGCTCAAATCCGTGATTTAAGAGATCTTTCGGCAGATGAGTTGCATGAAAAGCAAATTACTTGGAGTAAAGAGCAATCCGCGAGTTTTACAGAGTATATGCGCAGAACAAAGAATCCGAACTTCCATGAAGAAGCAGGATGGCCGATACGCCTAAGTACTTAGGACTGCGACTAGTTGCCGAATCCCTTGTAGCGCGTGTTGAATTTCTCGACGCGGCCGGCGCTGTCAAGGATTCGCTGCTTGCCGGTGTAAAACGGGTGCGATTCGGAAGATATTTCGACGTCAATTACCGGGTAGCTGTTGCCATCTTCCCATTCGATTGTCTTGTCGCTTGTTGCGGTTGATCTTGTGAGAAACGTCGCCCCAGAAGCGAGGTCGCGAAATACGACAGGAGCATATGCTGGGTGAATTTCAGATTTCATCGGAATCCTAGTTGCTGAAGTAATGGGGCAGAATGGCCGAGTTACTACTTTACCAGAGAACGAGCTGAGTACCGACCTTCACTCTCGGTTAATTTCAATGGGATATCGAATGTTTTTGCGAGCAAGCGTTCGGTCAGCATTTCCTGAATGGGGCCTGCCCCAACTACTTTTCCCTTGCGTAAGAGCAACACGTGCGTGAATCCAGGCGGAATCTCTTCGACATGATGGGTTACCATGACGATCGCGGGAGCATCCTTTGATCTGGCAAAGCCGCTAAGGAGTTGCACGAGCTCCTCTCTTGCTCCCAAGTCGAGACTCGCCGCTGGCTCATCCAACAACATCAACTCTGGATCTGTCATTACGGCTCGTGCTATTTGAACTCGCTTTTGCTCTCCATCACTCAAACTGCCGAATTTTCGTTCTGCTAGATGATCGACCTTCCATTCACGAAGTACTCGTTTTGCCCGCTTGACATCGAGCGCCGAATACTCTTCGTTCCAGCGACCGGTCACGGAGTAAGCGGCAGTAAGCACGATATTGAGAACGTCTTCTGACTGAGGTAGTTTGCGTGCGAGGAGAGTTGAAGCAAATCCAACCCTCGTACGCAACTCAAACACATCGACGTCACCGAGCGTTTCGCCAAGAATTGACGCTACTCCGGAACTCGGATGCGTCATGGCAGCCGCAACCTGTAAGAGGGTTGTCTTTCCGGCTCCATTTGGACCGAGAACTACCCAACGTTGGGTTTCTTCCGCTAGCCAATCAACTTTATCCAGAATCCGGTTCCCGCCCCTAACGACGCTAACGCCGTCGAATTCGAGAACTACAGACATAAGCACCAGCCTAAGTCACAAGGTGAGTACGCTCAGCGGAGTAGAGACTTGTAGAGCTCTACAGTCTGATCTGCTATTTGTGCCCAGCTGAATGAGTCTTCAACCCGAAATCGTCCTGCCGCACCCATCTTCTTTGCCAAAGTATCGTCGTCGAGAATAACCTCTAGCGCATTCTTTATGGCTCGAACGAATGCTTCCGAATCTTGAGGTGAGCCATCCGGATGCTGCGCAAACTGCACAAGTAGACCTGTTTCACCGTCAACAACAACTTCGGGAATCCCCCCGACTGCTGATGCGACTACTGGTAAGCCGCATGCCATTGCTTCGAGGTTTACTATGCCTAGCGGTTCGTATATTGACGGACAAACAAACACTGTTGCCGCCGAAAGTACGCTCACGAGTTCATCGTGAGATAACTGCCGATCAAGCCAAATAACCCCTGTGCGATTCGATTTCAATTCTGTGACAAGCGAAGTAACCTCGCTAAGAATCTCTTCGGTGTCGGGCGCGCCAGCACAGAAAACCAGTTGTACATCTTTAGGAAGTTCACGCACGGCTTTAAGCAAATACGTAAGCCCCTTTTGCTTGGTGATGCGACCAACGAACACAACCGTCCTGCGTTCAGGATCGATTCCGGTCTTTATTGCGAGTGAAAAATTTGAATTGCGGCTCCAACGCGCGGTATCAACTCCATTGTGAATCACTCCAACTCGGTGTTCGTCGAGCCCCGGATAGCACGCGAGAATGTCTCTACGCATCCCATCGCTAACTGCAATTACGGCGTCGGCATGCTTTATCGCAGTCGATTCAATATCACTCGAGATACGGTAGCCACCGCCAAGTTGTTGTGCCTTCCAAGGTCTCATCGGCTCAAGACTGTGCGCGGTGACAACGTGAGGCGTGCCATAGAGCAATTGTGCAGTACGGCCAGCCGCGTTGGCATACCAAGTGTGCGAATGGACGATATCAGCGCCAGCGCTATCCTGCGCCATTTGCAAGTCGACTCCAAGCGTTGCAATCGCTGGGTTTGCGCTTGTAAGTTCTCGAGGTACCAAGTAATGAAATACGTTATCTTCTGATCGTGGTTGACCAAAGCACCTAACTACAACATTGATTTGCGATCTAAGCGCTTGAACAAGTTCTGCGACATGAACACCTGCGCCCCCATACACTTCCGGTGGATATTCTCGTGTCATCAGATCAACTCTCACGGTAGTGACGCTAGTACACCGGTTCTTGACTCCTCTACTGTGGGAGCATGTCGCCAAAAAAGGTGTTTGGAATTGTGCTCGCAGGTGGCGAGGGAAAACGACTCATGCCTTTGACCGCCGACCGGGCAAAACCGGCAGTACCGTTTGGTGGAATATACAGGCTCGTGGATTTCGCACTATCAAATCTGATCAATTCCGGTTTGAGACAAGTAGTGGTTCTAACCCAGTACATGTCGCACAGTCTCGACCGTCACGTCTCTCAAGCTTGGAGGCTTTCGAGCATCACGAATTCATATATTGCGTCAGTGCCTGCGCAACAGCGGCTCGGGAAGCGTTGGTTTGCTGGCTCAGCCGATGCGATCTTGCAGAGTCTGAATCTGCTTCGAGATGAGAAGCCGGACATCGTTGTTGTTGTGGGTGCGGACCACGTTTATCGCATGGATTTTCAGCAAATGATTGACGCGCACATTGCCAACGGTAAAGGCGTCACTGTCGCAGCGATTCGCCAACCCATCGAAATTGCCAACCAATTTGGGGTTATCGAGACTTCACCCGGTTCGCCCAATCAGATCAAGGCATTTCACGAGAAGCCAACTCACGCCATCGGTTTAGACGATTCGCCTAGCGAGGTTCTTGCTTCGATGGGGAACTACGTGTTTGACGCAAATAGGCTCATGGATGCAGTTCTGCGAGATGGTGAGCGGGCAGACTCAAATCACGACATGGGCGGGGATATCATTCCAGATTTCGTGTCGAGAGGTGACGCTGCCGTCTATGACTTGATCAATAATGACGTTCCTGGTTCTACGGAACGCGACCGCTACTACTGGAGGGATGTCGGAACTATCAGTTCGTTCTTTGATGCACACCAAGACCTTATTTCCGCGTTACCAGTTTTCAACTTGTATAACCGAGAATGGCCAATTCACAGTGAGCAGCTGGATTCTCCTCCCGCAAAATTCGTCAGAGATGCTCAAGGTAACCTCGGGACCACGATCGATTCGATCGTTTCTTTAGGTTGCCTACTTTCAGGTGCTCAGGTGGAACGCAGCGTGCTCGGCCCATGGGCATCAATTCAATCCGGAGCGAGAGTCGTGGATTCGATTTTGTTTGATCGCGTGACGATTGGTGCTGGGGCTGTAGTTCAGCGGGCTATCCTCGACAAGGAAGTGTTCGTTGCCCCGGGCGCACAAATCGGCGTCGATCCGGATGCTGATCGAGCGCGCGGGTTCACTGTTGCCGAACCGGGCATAACGGTTGTAGCAAAGGGAGTGCATGTACTTTGATTTCATCGCTTCAGCTAGAGAAGGAACTGTAAGTCCGTGCCGCGCTTTCTTGTAGTCCTTGACGTTGATTCGACGCTAATCGAGGACGAAATCATCGAGTTACTCGCAGTTGAGGCAGGCACAAGGGATGAAGTTGCCGCGATCACATCAGAGGCGATGAACGGGCGAATGGATTTTGAAACAAGTTTGCGAACGAGGGTTGCAACCTTGAAGGGCTTGCCTGAAACAGCATTCGCCAAAGTCGCGGCTTCAGTTACGGTCACAACTGGAGTACCCAAGCTCATTGATGCTGTCCAGTGTGCCGGTGGACGAGTTGGCGTTGTTTCAGGTGGTTTTCATGAAGTTATTGATCCCCTTGCGTTCAGTTTGGGTTTGGATCGTTGGAAAGCCAATTGTCTCGAAGTGAAAGATGGGAAACTTACTGGAGAGCTTTCCGGTCAAATCATCGATGCTCAAGCCAAAGCAGACATTTTGAAAGAATGGGCCACTGTCTATTCGATTCCCTTGTCTCAATGCATCGCAATTGGCGACGGTGCCAATGACCTACCCATGATGGCGCAAGCAGGACTCTCGATCGGATTCGATGCGAAACCCCCGGTTAGGGACAAAGCAAACCTGATACTCGACGTTCGCGACTTGAGCCTGGTCTTGCCTTTGATCGGCCTTTCTTAGTGACCCATTCCGAGCCCGCCGTCAACGGGTATAACTGCACCAGAGATGTACCCGGCATCCGGCCCAACTAGCCACGAAACCACTCTTGCGACTTCGAGCGGACTACAAAATCGACCGGCCGGAATTGATTTCAGATATTCAGCTTGTTGTTCTTGTGGCAAGACTGCCGTCATCTCGGTTTCGACAAAGCCGGGAGCGACAACATTTGCGGTGATGTTTCTTGATCCGAGCTCGCGAGTAATTGACCTCGCCATTCCAATGAGACCACTTTTTGAAGCTGCGTAATTGATTTGACCGGCCGACCCAAGTAGTCCGACAACACTTGAGACCAAAACGATTCGGCCAAATTTCGCCTTGATCATGTTTTTCGAAGCACGTTTGACAACCCGGAACGCACCCGAGAGATTCGTTTCAAGCACGTCAGTGAAATCTTGCTCCGTCATTCGCAGCAATAGCGTGTCCCTCGTGATTCCAGCATTGGCAACGAGAATCTCTACAGGCCCAAGTTTGGATTCAATCTCATTGAACGCGGCATCGATGGATCCAAAATCGGTTACATCGGCTTGAACTGTCATGGTTCCAGCGGGACCCGATCCGCTCCGAGCGGTCACAGCCACTTTGTAGCCCTTGGCAACCAGTTCTTCTGCGATTGCGTAACCAATGCCACGGTTTCCGCCTGTCACGAGTGCGGTTCTCGTCGAGTTCGAATTGTCCATGCCGTAATCCTAGAGTGAGCAAACGTTCATTCGACCTCTTAGGCTGGATGGAAAGCCATGTCAAAACGAACCGTCAACATCACAACACTTCCACTTTCTCCGGAACAGGATCGCCGAAAGAGAACGATCACCTATTTGGTGATGATGGCGATCCGACTTGTCTGCCTAATCTTGTGCGTGGTACTTCAAGGTTGGTGGATCTTGATCTTTGCTTTGGGTGCAGTGTTTTTGCCATACTTCGCGGTCGTCATTGCCAATGCCTCCGACGGACGATCCAAGTTGGTTGAGGGTCCAGGAGATCTTCCACTCCCACAGATTGAATCCAAATCTGCGGCTCAAGGCGAAGCCGAGTCTGACAAATGACCAAAGGCGAGTTGATTTGTTCAAGAGCGCAGTGCGGGGCCAAGGCGAATTGGAATGTGAATTGGCGAAATCCTAGAATTCATGGCCCTGAGCGCGTTAAGGTTTGGCTGGCGTGTGATGATCATGTTGATTTCTTAGCTGACTATTTAAGATCGAGATCATTCCCAGTGAAGGTGACCCGAATTGGAGTGTCAGTCAACCGCGTAGAGGAGACCGAGTGAGCGGTTGGAGATTCATACTTAGCGCAAGGTGGTTCGGCTATTTTTTGCTTGTTGCGGTGTTCGGCTTTGCTTGCTACTTGCTCGGTAATTGGCAATTCGCACGACTTCAAGAAGCACGAGACACGATAAACACAATTCGTGAGAACTATGACCAATCCCCAGTACCCCTAGCGAGCCTCGTGACGGACTTGAAACATTTCGATAGCTCGCTGGAATGGCGACCAGTCGAACTCACTGGCAGCTACCTTTCTTCAGACCAGCTATTGGTTCGGACGAGGCCCCTAAACGATGATGTTGGTTTTGAAGTATTGGTTCCCTTGAGACTCAAGAATGGGCAAGTTTTTATCATTGACCGGGGTTGGATACCGAGTGGACAAACTACCGATCTTCCAGATTTCGTACCGGCTCCCCCGATTGGAGAAGTGACCGTCGTAGCGAGGCTAAAACCTTCTGAACCGCAAATTCCAGGCAGATCGGCACCAAAGGGCCAACTTGCGAGCATCGAGTTGCCGAAGGTTGCAGAACTAATTTCCGCGCCAACGTTTACCGCCGTTTACGGGCAATTGGTTTCGGAAACTCCGCCTGTCTCGCCCATGCCGCAAGCATTACCGGAACCCGAACAATCTGAAGGAGCGCACTTGTCTTACGCGATTCAATGGATCGCATTCGCTGTGCTCGCAATCATTGGTCTTGTCTGGGCAATTCGACAAGAACATCGAATTCGGAACTCCGAAGATCCGCGGATTATCGCCATGGAAAAGAGACGTCAAGCGCGTAAAGCCTCGCGCGGTCCAACCGATTCAGAAATTGAAGATTCGCTGATCGAGCAAGCGCAAGATCACGCGAGTTCAATCAATTCTGCGTAATCCGCGCTCCAATAGTCTTCGACGCCGTCTGGTAGAACCAACGCCCTTTCCGGATTTAGCGCCGCGACAGCCCCTTCATCGTGACTTACAAGCACGACTGCACCACGATAATTTGCTAGCGCTGAAAGGATTTCCTCACGGCTTGCGGGGTCTAGGTTATTGGTTGGTTCATCAAGTAGTAACACGTTCGCTCCGGATACGACGATCATTGCGAGAGCTAACCGAGTCTTCTCGCCGCCAGAAAGCACCGCCGCCTTCTTGAAAGAATCTTCGCCAGTAAACAGAAACGAACCAAGAATCTTTCGTGCCTCGGTCTCAGTGAGAGTGTTCGAGGCTGAAAGCATATTCTCGATCAACGTTGCCTGAGTGTTTAGCGTCTCATGTTCTTGCGCGTAGTAGCCAATCTTTAGACCGTGGCCTTGAGTTACTGAACCGGTATCTGGAGGTTCTAAACCGGCGAGAATCCGAAGCAAAGTTGTCTTGCCGGCGCCGTTCAGTCCGAGCACAACTACTCTTGAACCGCGGTCAATCGCAAGATCCACTGCTGTAAAGATTTCGAGCGAACCGTAACTCTTGCTAAGCCCTCTCGCGCTCAGGGGTACCTTGCCTGAAGGTTCCGGGTCTGGAAAGCGTAATTTGGCGACCCTGTCTTGGACTCGAATTTCTTCAAGACCTGACAGCATCCGTTCTGCGCGTCTCGCCATTTGATGCGCCGCAGCCGCTTTCGTGGCCTTAGCGCCAAATTTCGCTGCCTGAAGTTGCAGCACTTGGGCTTTCTTCTCTATATTGGCTCGCTCTTTTCTGCGTCGCTCCTCATCCGCCTCTCGTTGGCTCAGATAAGCCTTCCACCCCATGTTGTATACGTCGATCACTTGGCGGTTAGCGTCAAGATAGAACACTCGGTTCACGGTTTCTTCGACCAAGGCAATGTCGTGACTAATTACGATTAGTGCACCTTGAAACGCTTTCAAATGCTCGCGTAACCATACGACAGAATCTGCGTCTAAGTGGTTTGTCGGCTCATCCAGAAGCAAGGTATCTGCGTTCGAGAACAGGATGCGGGCTAATTCAATTCTGCGTCTCTGCCCACCTGACAAAGTCTTTAACGGCTGGGTAAGCACTCGGTCAGGCAGGTTCAAATTCCCAGCAATCCTGCCTGCTTCGGCCTCGGCAGCGTAACCGCCCAAAGCCAGGTACCGCGATTCCAGTTTCGAGTACTGCTCCATTGCCGCGGACCTCGTCGATTCATCTGCCATTTGTTCGGTCGCACGCGCAAGCCGGCTAACAATCGTTCCAAGTCCCCGCGCGTTGAGAATGCGATCCCGTGCGAGTTCCTCTGGATCTCCAGTTCGTGGGTCTTGCGGTAAATATCCGAACTCACCACTACGGCGAATCTCACCAGAATATGGTTCGCCGGCACCGGAAAGGATTCTGGTCAACGTCGTTTTGCCTGCGCCATTTCGACCAACGAGCCCGACCTTGTCACCTTTGTCAACCCTGAACGTGACGTCACTCATCAACGTGCGAGCACCTACTCGCACCTCTAGGTCGAGCACGCTCAGCAAGGTGAATCCTGTTCTGTTACCGCAAATTTCCGCAACCAGGCAGACGAACCTCTAGTCTAAATCCATGACAAGCTTGAGCCTGGCAATCGGACGCCCAACATTGACGGATCGCATTTTTCCTAGAGGGTTAGTTGTCGATCTGACGCTAGTTGCGGCGGGTGCCGCTCTCACCGCGATCTGCGCGCAAATCGCGATCCCACTTTGGCCAGTCCCGGTAACTGGGCAAACACTGGCAGTGTTGCTTGTCGGGAGCTCACTTGGGGCTCTAAGAGGTTCCATATCAATGTTGCTTTATGCCGCCATAGGAATCTTGGGTCTGCCAGTATTCTCCGGAGCTGCATCGGGGCTACACGTCATTCTTGGCCCCACCGGCGGTTACATTATCGGCTTTGTATTTGCCGCTGCACTTACCGGTTGGCTATCTCAACAGAAGTGGGATAGAAAGTTTGCTCGTGCAATCCTTACGTTCTGTTTGGGAATTGCCGTTATCTACGCAATTGGCCTGCCATGGCTCGCGTTCACACTAAGTTTGGGATTGGACGCAACGCTAACCGCTGGTCTTTACCCGTTCGTAATCGGTGAGGTTATCAAGTTTGTTATCGCCGCGAGCGTCATGACGGTCAGTTGGGGGTTTCTTCACCGAGAAGACGCCCGTGGGAACCCTCCGACACCATAATCCCGGATTAAAGACCGCTAAATAGCGAAACCTATCGCTCGCATCATTTCACGGCCATCTTCTGTGATCTTCTCGGGACCCCACGGTGGCATCCAGACCCAATTGATCCGGAACTGCTCTACAACACTTTCAAGAGCTTGCGCCATATCTTCTTCAATTACGTCGGTAAGGGGACAACCGGCTGAAGTCAGCGTCATACTCACGATCAATGCGTTGTTCTCGTCGTCCCAACTCAAGTCGTAAATCAGACCCAAATCCACAATATTGACTCCCAATTCAGGGTCAATAACATCCTTTAGAGCTTCTTCTACGTCATCGAATAGCTTCGGATCTAGAGCAACTGGCATTCTCTCACCCTACTTTCGAAGCGGAAACAAATCGATCGTAGCCTTCGTCTTCTAGTCGATCGGCTAATTCTGGACCACCCTCTTCTGCGATCTTGCCATCTACAAAAACGTGCACGAAATCGGGGTGAATGTAGCGCAGGATGCGCGTGTAATGGGTTATCAAAAGCACACCGACATCGGTACTGGATTTTGCTCGGTTTACTCCCTCAGCGACCACTTTAAGTGCGTCAACATCCAATCCGGAGTCTGTCTCATCCAAAATCGCGATTTTTGGCTTCAACAATTCCAATTGGAGAATTTCGTGTCGTTTCTTCTCTCCACCTGAAAACCCTTCATTAACGTTGCGCTGCGCGAACGAAGGGTCCATGCGCAAGTTTTCCATCGAAGTCTTGACGTCTTTGATCCAAGTGCGAACCGCTGGTGGTTCACCGTCAATGGAGGTCTTTGCCGTTCGAAGGAAGTTAGTTACGGTAACGCCAGGAATTTCAACCGGATACTGCATGGCCAAGAACAGTCCAGCTCTCGCCCGTTCGTCGATGCTCATTGCCAGCACATCCACACCGTCAAGAGTGATGTTTCCTGATTCGACCTTGTATTTTGGATGACCGGCAATCGTATATGCGAGAGTTGATTTCCCGGAACCGTTGGGTCCCATGATCGCGTGTGTTTCACCTGACCGTACCACCAAGTCAACTCCGCGAAGAATCGACTTGGCGCCTTGATCGGTTAGAACAGAAACATGCAAGTCATTGATTTTCAGCTCAGCCATTTGTCAGCACTCCCTCGGTTTCGTAGTCGTATAAAGGTGTCGGATCGACTAGTACGCGCCCATCCGAAATCTCGATCTTGAATACCGGCACTGGTTCATAGGCGGGAAGGTTGAGAGCCTTGCCATTGCGCAAATCAAATCGTGATCCGTGAGCCCAACACTCAATCGTGTCGTCATCAACGAATCCTTCTGAGAGGGACACCTCGCCGTGGGTGCAAGTGTCGCCAATTGCAAAAATTCGCCCCTCCGAATCGCGAACTAACGCAATTGGTTGACCTTCGACTATCACTCTCACAGCCGAAGCAAGTTGTATTTCATCCGCAGTGCAGACCGGCACCATGCCCATTCCTTTATCCTGATTCTCTTGAAAGCTCGGCGCGAATCGCCTCAATTAATGCCGCCTCAATGTCTGGAATTCCAATTCGCTGAACTACTCCGCTAAGAAAACCTTCAACGACGAGCCTTCTGGCGATCTCCTCTGGGATTCCCCGGGCCTGTAGGTAAAACAACTGCTCATCATCGAAACGACCGCTTGCACTTGCGTGGCCGGCTCCGATGATTTCGCCGGTCTCTATTTCCAAGTTCGGAACAGAATCGGCCCGCGCTCCTTCGCTAAGCAAGAGGTTACGGTTCTCTTCATAACTGTCTGTGCCTGTTGCGGTCGGGCGAATGAGTACATCCCCAACCCACACAGTGCGCGCGCCCAAGCCATTGAGCGCTCCCCGATAGTTCACTCGAGACTTTGTATTTGGGGCATCGTGATTGACAAATACCTGATGTTCAAGGTGTTGTGCTTCATCCGCAAAATACACCCCGAGTAGTTCAGCTTCGCTACCTTGTCCCGCCAAATGAACGCTCGTATTTAGCCGAACAACGGCTCCGCCAAGGCTCACGACGACATGTCGAACAATTGAATCTCGATCTAGTTTGATGAAATGCGTTGAAAGCTGCGTGTAGGAATCATCCCAGTCTTGAATCGTGACAAGAGTAAGCTCTGCTCCTTCGCCAACGTGTATCTCAACGTTGTCCGAGGATGATCCAGCGCCAGTTCCTTTCAGTACAACGTTCGCTTTGCTGTTTGCGCTTACCCGAACGACCAAATGAGTGGCGAGGGCTGATCCTTCGCCTGTGCGAGCTATTTCGGCAAAGCAGTCAGTACCGTCCAAAGTGAGCACGTGTGCACCCGCAATTTGAGACCAAGCATTTGCTGACCCACGCTCTTCGGGAATCCCAACAGAACCGATCAAAGGATTGCCGGCATCAACCCAGTTGAGACTGGCGCCACCCTCAAGCCTTGACTCAAGCTTCGGCTGCTCGCCAACAAGTGCGCCGTTAAGAAGCGGATCGATCAGTTTGATCGGCGTGTACTTCCATTCCGTTTCGAAGCCGGAGACCGGTTCGAACTCGGCCGCCTTGAATGAACGAAATCGACCAACTCGACTCTGAATTGGGACGAGCCCCCATCCGCCGTCACTGTGTTGTTTTGAAAACAGCCTCGAATGCTCGATCGCTGCTGCTGAAGGTGACGCTGCAACCATTACTATCCGACAGAGCCTTCCATACCCATTTCGATAAGTTTGTTCAACTCCATGGCATATTCCATGGGTAGTTCTCTTGCGATTGGTTCAATAAACCCGCGAACTATCATTGCCATTGCTTCGGCCTCGGGGACCCCTCGAGATTGTAAGTAGAACAATTGCTCGGCACTCACTCGGGAAACAGTTGCCTCGTGCCCCATTTGAACATCGTCTTCGCGAATATCCGTCGTCGGGTAGGTATCGGAACGCGAAATTGTGTCGACCAGGAGTGCATCGCATCGAACCGTATTTGCAGAGTGATGTGCACCTTCGGCAATTCGAACTTCACCTCGATATCCGGCTCTGCCCCCTCCTCTGGCAATTGACTTGGAAACAATTGAGGACTGGGTGTTTGGGGCAAGGTGAATCATCTTTGCTCCGGCATCCTGGTGCTGGCCGGGGCCGGCAAATGCGACCGAAAGTGTTTCACCTTTAGCGTGCTCTCCTACCAAATAGATAGAAGGATATTTCATGGTAACTTTCGAACCGATGTTGCCATCGACCCATTCCATCGTGGCGCCTTCGTGAGCGATCGCACGCTTTGTCACCAAGTTGTAAACATTGTTCGACCAGTTCTGAATAGTCGTGTACCGAACTCTTGCGTTCTTCTTGACAATAATTTCGACTACTGCCGAGTGTAAGGAATCACTCGAATAGATCGGAGCCGTGCATCCTTCGATGTAGTGAACGTAACTTCCTTCGTCAGCGATGATCAAGGTGCGTTCAAACTGACCCATGTTCTCGGTGTTGATTCGGAAATAGGCCTGAAGCGGGATCTCTACATGAACTCCAGGTGGTACATATACGAATGATCCCCCTGACCAAGTCGCAGTATTCAACGCAGCAAATTTGTTGTCTCCTGGCGGGATAACTGTTCCGAAATATTCGGTGAAGAACTCGGGATGCTCTCGAAGTGCGGTGTCGGTATCGGTAAAGATGACCCCTTGCTCTTCCAACTCGGTACGAATTTGGTGATACACGACTTCAGATTCGTATTGAGCTGTAACGCCAGCGACCAATCTCGACCGCTCTGCCTCGGGGATTCCAATGCGTTCGTATGTGTTCTTAATGTCTTCTGGCAGGTCTTCCCAAGACTGAGCTTGACGTTCTGTTGATCGCACAAAGTACTTGATGTTGTCGAAATCTATCCCCGATAGATCGGCGCCCCATCCTGGCATTGGCTTTCTCAGAAACAGGTTGAGTCCTTTGAGCCGCATCTTGAGCATCCACTCAGGCTCATTTTTGAGTCTCGAAATGTCGCGAACTACGTCTTCGTTGATGCCTCGCTTTGCTGAAGCTCCCGCTTTGTCTGGGTCAGCCCAACCAAATTCATAGTTTCCGAGGCCTTCCAGTTCAGGACGGTTGATTAGAACGTCTGACATGTTCACCTCTCAAAACTATTTAGCTACTGCAGTTGGGAACAATTCTCGCGGAGGCAAAATTTCCGATTCACTCCGATTCAACGTGTTCGAAGTGCTTTGACAAGACAACCGAGTCAAAAGAGTTTCAAATCTAAACGTCTAGACTGAGCGAGGATCCTGGCCTCATCGCCTGTTAGTTGACCGGATTTTTCCCGGTGTTCTTTCCTGCGGTTTGAGTCTACCCTGCGGGAGCGTTACTTAGCAGGCTGTGCCGGTCGAACCCGTGACAAATATTGGAGAACTAGGGAATGTCGAGTCCGAAAATCGAATCAAGGTTCTGGAAATGGTTTGCCCCAAAGGCCGTCATTCGTCGAACCAAGGTACTTGCCTGGTTATCTCTCGCTTCGGAGCTCGCGATCGTAGGTACGGGTGGAGCGGTGAGGTTGACCGCGTCTGGCCTAGGTTGCCCGAATTGGCCACTTTGCTCCAATGAGTCGCTAGTTCCAGTGCCGGAACAAGGCATTCACGCGATTATCGAATTCTCAAACAGAATGATGACTTCCGTCGTCGGGATAATCGCGTTGCTCACGTTTTTGGCACTATCGCGATTGAGAAAGCAAGAGGGACGCTCCTTCTGGCTGAGCTTTAGTTTGCTCTTGCTGGTGATCGTTCAAGCTGCCATCGGAGGTGTGACGGTGCTTTCGGGTCTTGAATCCTATGTTGTTGGCATCCATTACATCTTGTCGGCGATTATGGTCATCTTGGCAACGTGGTTGGTTTGGGAGGTCTCATCGTTCAAACCTGAATCGCCCATCAAACACAAGTTCGTTGCACCCGTCACGATTGGCCTAGCGCTCTCAATTGCCGCGACAGTAGTCATCGGCGTGCTGACAACCGGCTCCGGACCTCATGCAGGAGATTCCAGTGCCGCGCGCAACGGTCTCCCCACCGATTTACTGGAGCACTTGCACGCCTGGCCGGGCTATCTCAGTTTGGCGCTAATTTTCCTGGCAGGATTTCTCGCCCGGAAAGGCAAAACCCGCCGAATGCTGACCGTGATCTTTGCTCTCGCTGGGCTCGTAGCGGTGCAAATCGCGATTGGGCTCTATCAAGCCAGAAATGGAGTTCCAGCGTTGGCCGTCGGTATTCACCTCGTGCTCGCTTGCCTCATATTGTCCGCGGTCACCATTCTCTTGCTCTCGGTATTCCATCGCGGAAAGCGTGACTGAGATTCAAGATTGGTTCGCGAATTTGAATCCGAAGAATTACTCTTTGTCGGGATGCTCTTTGAAGTAGGCGTCTCGAACCTCGACCGCGATTCTGCCACGATCCGAAATTGGATATCCGTTTGCGCGCGCCCATTCTCGGATTGCCTGAGTTTCTTCAAAGGCCTTCATTGCAACTTTCCTGTTGTTACGAAGAATTTCCCGACCGTTGTCGATAAACGGTTTGAGCAATTCAAAGAAGGCAGTTGCATTCGCTGCGCTTAGATCTATTTCGTAGTTCCGACCTTCAAATCCAAATCGGACAGTCCGTCCTTCGTCTTCCTCGATTAGTGAGCCATCTAAATCGTCAATTAGCTGGACTGTGATCTTCCTACCCATGTACAACTCCCAAAGTCGAATCCTGATTCATTTGGTATTAGAACATAGAAAACATGAGTTTTGCATTATGCAAAATCTTTCACCTCAAATGCAGCAGAGGATCGACGCCAATCGCAACGAAAAGGAGGGTCAAATAGCTTATTGATGCGTGAAACACCCGCATTGGCGACGCTTCCAGATGTCGAATTAACTTCGAATAAAGGCGATGGCTTTCATAAATAAACCATCCCCCAGAAATGCAAGCAACCAATAAGTAAATAATTCCCATGTTTGCAATCGGAACAAGAAGGAGCGAACAAACGACGGTAGCCCAAGCGTAGAGAATCACTTGAATACCAACTTGGGTTCGACCACGAACTACAGCCAACATAGGAACGCCTGCCTCTTGGTAGTCACTTCGATACCTCATCGATAGTGGCCAGTAATGCGGTGGGGTCCAAAGAAACACGACAAAGAACAAAACTATT
>JAHBSS010000019.1 GCA_019639015.1 Cryobacterium sp.
ATAGGTGAATAACGGATTGCACTATCGACAAGCGACTTTGAGTCAGGAAGACGTGCGTTTCGCAAGGCTGCTCTGTATAAAAATTTGGTGTCCGAGGGGGGACTTGAACCCCCACGCCCTTAAGCGGGCACTAGCACCTCAAGCTAGCGCGTCTACCAATTCCGCCACCCGGACATCGTGCAAAGTTCTTGCACCGAATCACGACAATATCATGATCTGCACACCGATTGAACTCAACCACTAGCGTTAATCGGGTGAGCGAAATCGAAGAGTCCGCGTCAAAAGATTTGGTCGTCAAGATTGCAGCGGATTTGATCCGAATGGATACTACGAATTTTGGTGAAGGCAGATCGAACGGCGAGACTGAGGCCGCCGAATATCTAGCAAGCCACTTGAGTTCCCTCGGCCTAGAACCACAGCTTTTCGAAAGCGAAAAGGGGCGAGTGAGCCTTGTCGCGAGAGTTGAAGGTGCCGATCGCTCCAAACCTGCCCTTGTGGTCCACGGCCATACAGATGTAGTCCCCGCTCAACCAGATAATTGGAGCGTCGATCCGTTCTCGGGCGAAATTCGAGACGGAATGCTTTGGGGACGCGGCGCCGTTGACATGAAAAACATGGATGCGATGATCATCACTTCGCTCAAAGACATCCTGGATTCCGGCAAACAACCGGCACGTGACTTAATTGTCGCGTTCTTCGCCGATGAGGAAGCCGGTGGCGTGTTCGGTGCCGGTTATGTCGTTGAAAATCATCCGGAACTCTTTGCGGGTGCTACCGAGGCAATAAGCGAAGTGGGTGGATACTCGATTGATTTGGCCGGCAAACGTGCCTATTTGATTCAGACAGGAGAGAAAGCGATTGTCTGGCTGAAGCTCATCGCTCGTGGCGATGCGGCTCATGGTTCCAGGTTCATTGAAAATAACGCGGTCACGAAGCTGGCTGAAGCGGTCGCGAAGTTGGGTCGCCACAATTGGCCAATTCGCATGACGAAAACGACCACGGCGTTGATTTCAGAATTGGCGAAATTGCTGAATGTGGACCCAATGGTCCTTTCGCCTGATGAAATCGCGATAGCAACTGGTACAGCCGCTGGTTTCATAAGAGCCTCACTTCGCACTACGAGTAATCCGACCGTCTTGAAGGCCGGTTATAAACACAACGTGATCCCCGACGCTGCTGAGGCGCTAATTGATGTCCGTACACTTCCTGGGGAGGAAGCGGAAACAATTGCTGAAATTCGGAGCCTTCTCGGCCAAGACATTGAAGTGCAAGTTGTTATTCAAGACGTTGGGCTTGAAACAGACTTCTCCGGACCTCTCATCAACGAAATGAAGGCGATGCTGGCCAAACATGATCCCGGTGCGCCGATCTTGCCTTACTTGCTTTCAGGCGGGACCGACAACAAGGCTTTGAGCAGGTTGGGGATCACCGGTTACGGTTTTGCCCCCTTGAAACTGCCTGCTGATTTGGATTTTCCGGCAATGTTCCACGGTGTTGACGAGAGAGTCCCTCTCGACGCATTAGTCTTCGGTAGGCGAGTTCTTGCCGATTTGTTATTGGAATATTGAAGTCAGACTTGCGGGTCTCGAAAAACTAGGACGAAACAAAATTGTTAGAAGCGTTGATTCTCGGGTTCATTCAAGGTCTGACCGAGTTTCTACCGATATCTTCAAGCGCACATTTGCGGATTGCGAGTGAGTTCCTGGGCACCGGAGCCGATACCGGAGCCGCATTCACAGCAATAATCCAAATCGGCACTGAGGCCGCCGTTTTGGTGTATTTCTGGCACGACATAACCAGAATTATCAAGAATTGGTTCGCGGCGCTGTTCGGCAAAATCCCAAGAAACGATCCACAAGCAAGGTTGGGTTGGTTCATAATTCTTGGCAGCATCCCAATAGTTGTTCTCGGTCTACTATTCCAAGACGATATCGAGACCACACTACGTTCATTGTGGATCGTAGCGTTCACCCTCATTGGATTTGGAATCCTGCTTGGGATCGCAGATTGGGTCGGGAAAAAGCAACTTCGCTTGAAGGAACTAACTTGGCCCCATGCAATCGTTTATGGTCTGGCGCAATCCCTCGCGCTCATCCCAGGTGTGTCACGTTCCGGCGGCACTATTACGGCGGGCTTGTTCTTGGGGTACGAACGCCGTGCAGCCGCAAGATACTCGTTCTTATTGGCGATGCCTGCAGTTTTCGGAAGCGGCTTTTACCAGCTTTACAAATCCATTAAGGAGCCGTGCGTTTCAGCAAGCCAGGGTTGTGTTCCCGAGGTATTCAGTTGGCCTGAAATCGCTGCAGCTACAGGAGTTGCATTCGTAGTTGGTTTCCTGGTTATCGCATTCTTCATGAGCTACATCTCAAAGCGATCTTTTCTTCCATTCGTGGTTTATCGGATCCTTCTAGGCGGCGTCTTAATCTGGTTGCTATCTGCGGGAGTGATTCAAGCGTGAAGTCTTGGGATTCACCGACACTGCCGAGCCTTGGCACGGGGGGATTGGTTCCTTCAATTTTCAATTCGTCGTCTGGGGAGCTTCAACCTGCAACTGTGTCGGATACCGCTCAAATGTATGTGTGCGGGATCACTCCGTACGACGCAACCCATTTGGGCCACGCAAATACCTACCTCGCCTACGACACCTTAAATCGCGCACTTCGCGATGCCGGAATCAAAGTTCACTATGTTCAAAACGTTACGGATGTCGACGATCCGCTACTTGAGCGCGCAAAATCCACGGGGGCCGACTGGTCTCAATTGGCTCAAACTCAGATTGAGCTATTCAGAACCGACATGCAGGCGCTTCGAATACTTCCACCCGATGAGTACATCGGTGTTGTAGAAACCATTCAAGAAATTGCGGAGGCGTGCAAGCAACTCTTGGAATCGGGTTTTGGATATTGGGTTGAATCCGAGGATGGCAAAGCGGACTTGTATTTTGATTGTCGCGTTGCGGAGCAAAATTCCGCGTGGAAACTTGGGGAGGTTTCTGGCCTCACTCCCGGTGAAATGATTGCGTTGTTTGCAGAACGCGGGGGAGACCCGGATCGCTTGGGCAAACGCAATCGGCTTGATCCACTGCTTTGGCGCGCGAAGCGTGAAAACGAACCAAGTTGGAGCACCACCATTGGTGAAGGACGACCCGGTTGGCATATTGAGTGTTCGGTCATTGGCGCGAAGTTTCTTGACGCTCCAATTCAGCTAAGTGGCGGCGGATCGGATTTGCTGTTTCCACACCAGGAAATGAGTGCCGCTCACTCGGCCGCGCTACTTGGGAAGCGCTGGTCACAGTGCTATTCAAATGCGGGGATGCTTCACTTGGATGGCGAAAAGATGAGCAAGTCCCGCGGCAACTTGGTGTTTGTTTCATCCTTGCTGCGCGAAGGAATCGACCCACGAGTCATCCGGTTGGCATTGCTGAATCATCACTATCGATCCGATTGGGAATGGCAACAAGCCGACTTAGACCACGCAAAAGGGCGACTCAATAGATGGCTCAATTGGTCTGCGAGCCGATTTCAAGAGACAAAATCAACAGATTCGAACTTCGCTCTGGTCAAGGCGATGCGAAACGCAGTATCCAACGATCTCGACACACCGTCAGCACTTGAATTGGTAGACTGGAGAGTCCTCTCGGAGACACCGGCGTCAGCTATCGAGCTCGCGGCAATCAATGCCTTATTGGGCATCGAACTAGACTAAGCGCGAGCACGCTATGTTGCCTGAATATGGAAGTTTCCTTGCGAGATCCATCTAGGCCACGTAAAATTTCCTCACCATTCTGTTCACTTTGAATGAACCCGAGACGACAGGTGACAAATGTCCAAAAATTTTGGCGGCTCCAAGTCCAAGTTTCTCTCAGTGCTCGGTGCGGTAGGTATCGCACTTCCATTGGTTGGCCTGTCGATCCAGCCAGCCGTTGCATTACCGGTGCCGATATTTGACGACTACCCGGCGGCAGCACCCAACTACCCGAGCCTCGGTTACGAAGCGACAGGTACAAGTGAATTTGGTGATCTAGTTCAATTCGGCGGCACAGACCGGACCCTCAAAGACATCACCGTTTCGTTTTCCAGCTGGGCTTGCGAAGCAGGTGGTTGGCAAGCGGCTTGCCAAACCACGCCAGGTAGCGGATACCAGCATCCAATCAAGGTCACGTTCTACCAAGTCAACACCGGAACAAATCCGCCCACTCCAGGCACTGTGCTCGGCTCTATTACAGATTCAGTCACGGTTCCATTCAGACCGAGCGCCGATGGAGTTAACTGCACTGGCGGCAACTCAGGCAAATGGTACGACACCGCCACCGCATCGTGCGTGAGCGGACTTGCATTTGATTGGACGTTCGATTTCTCGGCTCTAAACATCACACTCCCGAGTCAGGTGATTGTTGGTATCGCGTTTGATACTGAGCATTATGGCTATAACCCTCTGGGTGTTGATGGCCCGTATGACTCACTTAATGTTTCAGCAAGGGCGGTCGCGCCTCCGACTGTAGGCACGAATGACGACACGACGGTGTATTTGAATTCGGCGACAAATAGCTCCTACAACGACAACGGGGTGGGGGGTATAAATGTTTTCCGCGCCGACTCAGGTTGGGATGGATACAATCCAATCTTCAGAATCAATGCAGAAAGACCTGAACTCGCGAACACAGGACTAAACAATGCGGAATTGAATGTTTGGGCGGTTTTTGGGGGAGCTATATTGTTGCTCGGAATAGGTCTTCTCGTCGGACTATCGCGACTCCGATGGAGAGCCTAGGTTCAGGTCGTTCGAGAGATCAGTTAGGAACAAAACCACTAACACTATGACGGTTCTTTCGATTCGCCCTTACCGCCGTCACGCCTCCTGAGATAACGCTCAAATTCCTCGGCGATCGCCTCACCGCTTGCCTCGGGTGAATCAACGGTATCCCTGGCTTTTTCAAGCTGTTCGATGTATCGAGCCATATCTTCGTCTTCTTCGGCAAGAGAGTCGATGTTTGCGACCCACTCTTCAGCATCCTTCTCTAGATCCCCATGGGCGAACGTCAGATTGAGAAACTTTTCAAGTTCCTCAACCAATGCGAGAGCGGCCTTCGGCGAGGGAGTGTTGTGAACATAGTGAGGAACAGAAGCCCAAAGCGAAAGAGCCGGTAATTTAAGTTGCTCAGCAGAGACGCCTAGGACGGAAAGAATTCCTATTGGACCCTCGTAAGTGCTTCTCTCGACGCCATCTAACAACCGGAGTTTCTCGTTATCGCTTGAACTGAACACGGCTATCGGTCGAGTGTGTGGAACATCAGCGAGCATCGCTCCAACTGTGATGACCGCTTCAATCCCGAGTTCGTCTATCAGTGAGAGCATCTCTCGGGCAAATTGCTTCCAATTGCGCGCAGGTTCGGTGCCGGTCAGTACGTATATGCCATTCTTTCTTCTGCCTTCCGGCCCAAAAATCTGAACGCTTGGCCAGGTTATGAATCGCTGCGATCCTTCTCGAATGCCGACAGTTGGACGATTGAATTGATAGTCAAAATAGAGTTCAGAATCCACCTCAAAGAGGGATGAAAGCCCAAGAGAATCTCTCACAACCGCTACGGCACGCGAAGCGGCTTCACCGGCATCATTCCAACCCTCGAATGCTGCTATCAAAATTCGCTTTGGAAACGTGAACTTTGGCTCAAGCATCAATTCCTCCTACTAAAGAATAGGACTGACGGTTCGATCCGCTAACCTCATCCGCCTAAACTCAAGAATTGTGAAACAACGTACTCCAGCGGCAGTGCTTTGGGATTTGGACGGCACTCTGTTGGATACAGAACCTTATTGGATGATCGCGGAAGCGAACCTTGTTCACGAATTCAATGGAACTTGGTCTGAATCTGATGGCCTGGAATTGGTGGGATCTGGACTGCTGTCCACCGCCAAAAAACTTCAATCTCGCGGTGTATTACTCGAACCAGATGAAATTGTTCGTCGCCTAACAGAATCTGTGCTCTGGCAATCACAAGCTTCAATCCCGTGGAGGCCCGGTGCACTGGAGCTTCTATTACAGGTTCGGGAAAGTGGCACGCCGACTGCGCTTGTGACAATGTCGATGCGCCCCATGGCCAGTTTCGTGGCCAACAGTTCAGCGACGACACTATTCGACGTGCTGGTTACGGGAGAGGATGTCCAAAATCCGAAGCCTTTCCCAGACGCCTACCTGTTGGCCGCGAACCAATTGGGGGTCGATCCGGGCGAGTGTATTGCGTTAGAAGATTCGATTCCGGGCATTATTTCGGCCAAGCAAGCAGGAACGAAGGTGATCGGAGTCCCAGCGCATGTTGATCTCTCCGAGTTCGAAGATTTGCTTATTTGGGAAACCTTAGAAGGTAAGTCATTTAGAAATCTCGTTGAGGTGGCATCCGAGGCATTCGCTACCCGGGGGCCACGTTGAGGGAGGACCTGCACGGTGAATTCAAGTACGGGGACAGGGTGCAACTGACCGGCCCCAAGAATCGAATGCACTCCTTCATTCTTGAGCGAGGAGGAGTCTTCCACACTCACAAAGGTCTTTTGCCGCATTCCGCCGTCGTCGGATTGCCAGAAGGTTCGGTTGTTTCAAACGGGACCGACGATTATCTGGCACTACGGCCACTGCTTCGAGATTTCGTTATGTCGATGCCACGCGGGGCAACAATCATTTACCCGAAGGATTCGGCCCAAATCTTGATGTCAGCCGGAATCGCTCCCGGTTCGAGAGTTCTCGAAGCCGGTGCGGGGTCCGGCGCACTCTCACTTTCGATAATTCAAGCGATTGGATCCACTGGCGAGTTGATCTCTTTTGAACGTCGCGAAGAGTTTGCGAGAGTAGCGAGAGCCAATGTTCTGACCTATTTTGGGCATCTGCCGGAAAACTGGAGGCTAATTGAAGCGGATGTTGTTGAAGGATTCGACTCCGAGATTGCCCCCGCAAGTTTGGACAAGGTGATTTTGGACTTGCTCGCCCCTTGGGATTGTGTTTCAGGAGCATCAAAGACGCTAAAGCCAGGTGGAGTACTCCTTTGCTATGTCGCTACGGTCACGCAGTTATCGAGAGTGGTAGAGGCTATCCGTGATAGCGAGAACTTCACTGAACCTGAGAGCTCTGAATCTTTAGTCAGAACTTGGCATGTTGAAGGCTTGGCCGTGCGACCGGACCACAGAATGGTTGCTCACACTGCTTTCATTACGACCGCCCGTCGACTAGCTCCTGGCACAAAACTTCCGGTGCAGCGGAAACGAAACAAGCCAGAGTATTCAGACGAAGATATCGAGATGTGGTCTCCCGGATCGCTAGGAATCGGCGAATCAACCGCGAAACGGGCCCGCAAAGCAGCCAGGAGAGCCGAAGTCGCATCACAACGCGCCACCAAGCCGCCAAGTGCGGGTGACGCTTAGTTCTAGAATTGTCGAGACTCTAAACAAGGAAACGAGGACTCGTGCGCGCATTTACTGCGATCATTTCCACTGCGGTAGTTGTACTTGGATTGACATCTTGCAGTCAAGTAGGTGTTAATCAAGATTGCACTCCCGAATATCAAGCAGGAAATGCCTCCGATTCTGTGAAAGTCGTTGGCATGTTCGGTTCACCACAACAAGCAGAATTTCCGACCCCGATAGTTACAAAGAAGACAGAACGAACTGTTTTGAAGCAGGGCGAGGGGCGACCGCTAAACGAGGGAGATGTCGCAATCTTCCAGTACTTGGTTGTCGACGGGACAACGGGAACGGTTCTAAGTAAGGGTGATGCTACGACTCCAGGGGCGATGTTGACGGTCGGAGATTCTGACCCAACCGCTGTTTCGTTGAGCTTGAAGTGTGCGACCGCTGGAACGAGATTGGCTATTGCTACAACCCCTAAGGGTGCGGGTCAGGACCCTGACAAGACCTCAGACACATTCGTATTTATCGTTGATGTTTTGCGCACCATGGAAGGGAAAGCGGACGGTTGGCCGCAAGTACCGCAAGCGGGAATGCCATCCGTCGTTACTGCTCCAAACGGAGCTCCCGGAATAGTAATTCCAAAAGAAGCACCACCGTCGACGCTCACAGCGAATGTGTTGATTGGTGGCTCAGGAAAGACGGTAATAGCCGGGGATCACATCGTGGTCAAATACACGGCCGTGTTGTGGAGCGATGGAAGCGTATTTGACTCTCCGTGGGGCGCGAACACAGCCAAGGTGCTAACGCTAGCAAAGACTCAAGGAGTTCCTGACGGGCTGATTAAAGGGCTCGAGGGCCAACGAATTGGTTCTCAAGTTCTCATCGTGATCCCGCCGTCTCTCGCCTTCGGTCAAGACGGCATTGAAGGTGTGCCAAGTAATTCGACAGTTGTATATGTCGTAGATATCCTCGGGGCAATTAGTTAGATTGAGCGATCGCAAGGCCAATAGTCGCGTTCCGGTAGAAGAGCGCCTCTTTAGTTTGATCCTTGCGTTGCTAGCAACCAGAAATGGATTGACGAAGTCTGAGATCCTTTCGACCGTACACGGGTATTCGCAAAAGTATTCACCGAGCGGTGATAATTCAGCTCTAGAACGCCAATTTCAAAGAGACAAGGATGACATTCGTGAACTTGGCGTCCCTCTCGAAACGTTCGAACCCTTAGGCGAAGAGGGAAATAACCAGAGCACCCGTTACCGAATACTGCCGGCCGAATACGAACTTCCTCGAGATATCCGTTTCAGTAGGCAAGAAGCATCTTTGCTGAATCTGGCCGCGCTAGTTTGGCGCGAGGGTGCTCTTTCCGGGGAATCTAGACGCGCTTTGTTAAAGTTCAAGTCGCTCGGAGTCGAAATCGCTGACCCAGTTTTGGACTACATTCCGAGATCAATTGTGCGAGAACCATCATTCGAACCGTTACGCGAAGCACTCGAAAAGAACCTCGTAACAGAATTCGATTATTTCAAGCCGGGGGAGACTGAAAGCACTCATCGTCAAGTCCTTCCGTTAGCGCTAATTCAATTTCAGGGCCGTTGGCATCTATACGCAATGGACGCTAACAGCCAGGAACGAAAGACATTTTTGTTGCGCCGAATTGTCTCAGAAATCGCGACAGGTTCGAAAGTTATCGCGCCGCCACGCGAAGATAGCGCTGATGTCGGGTTGAAGGAACTTCAAGCTGTTTGGGACCGCAACTTGGCTCAGATTCGTGTTCAACCTGGAACAGATGCAGAAGTTCGACTTCTCCAACAGCAAGGCGCCAAGCGACTTGACAACGGGTTAATCGAATTGCATTTTGTTGACCTCCACATTCTCGCGGATGAATTAGCCGCTTATGGACCTGAAGTGCTGGTCGAGTCACCTAGTGAACTTCGAGAGCAAGTGAAAGCACGCCTCGCTGAAGTGTTGAAACTTCACCCTGTTTCTACTGGACAAGCCAATGGCCGATAGCTCATCAAACTTTCAGGCCAGAGATCGCCTAACATTCCTAATCTCACTCGTACCGTTTCTGATCGAACGGGGCCGAGTCAGTGTTGCAGAAACAGCTAGACACTTCGAAGTCACTGAGGATCAAGTTCGTCAATCAGTCAGTTTGCTAACTGTTTCTGGAATACCGGGAGTCACTGCTACATATCAACCCGATGATTTGTTCGATATTGCCTGGGATGACTTTGAGCAAAACGACGAGATCGTTCTAACCAATCTGATCGCAATTAATGATTCGCCAAGGTTTTCCAGTCGCGAGGCAGCAGCTTTGATTGCGGGACTTCAGTATTTGTCGTCGTTACCAGAACGAAGTGATCAAGACTTGATTTCTGCACTGCTTGTCAAGCTAGGCAAGGCCACGTTTGGAACTCCAAGCCAATTAGCAGTCGCGGAGGCTCCAACAAATCGCGCTATTTCGCTGTTTCGAGAAGCGGTCTCGAATGGGTATCAAGTCGAATTTGACTATTTGAACGCAAAGGGGGAAAAAGAACGCAGGCGAGTGGATCCGCTTCGCGTTGAGTCCTTAGAAAACGATTGGTACTTGAGAGCTTGGTGTCACTTACGTGAGGCTCTTCGAACGTTCCGCATGGATCGAATCAGCAATGTCACGATTACCGATTCGCCCCTTGAACATCATTCAAGTGAAGTTACGATGCCAGAGAGCTTATTCGAAGGATCAGCAGATGACATTGAAATCAAGATTGAATTGCCAATTTCTGCAACGGGCTTGATCGCCGAGTATCTGACTTCGGATGTTGTACCTGTTGGCGACACCGGGCTTGGTCAAGTGGGTCTTCGTGTGTCACACCTGCACGGTCTCAAGAGGCTAGTTTGCTCTCGCCCTGGACTAATAAAAGTGCTTTCCCCTCAAGAGGCCGTTGAAATGGTTCACGAATGGGCGAGCGAAGCGATTGGTCAATATAGCCAAAGTTGACACTTCGGTTTTGGCGCCACAGGTTAGACTAGGTCAATCGTTCACTAACAGAAGAGGATCACAGCGATGTGGCAAGGTTTTACTGGATGGCATGCGCTCATCATTCTCGCAGTCATTCTGTTGCTTTTTGGGGCAACCAAACTACCGGGCCTCGCAAAGAGTGTCGGCCAATCGATGAAGATATTCAAGAATGAAATGAAATCTGGCCAGGCAGAGGAAGAAGCCAAGGGCGAGGTCAAGAAGGACGATTCAAAGCCCAGCGCCAAGTCCTGATCGAAATGGCCGCGCAAGGAAAACGCGGCGGGAATCGTGAGCGAAAGATGTCGCTTGCGGCACACCTCGTCGAACTTCGAAAAAGATTGTTCAGAGCTGCGCTCGGGGTTCTTGTTGGAGCGGTTGTCGGTTTCATATTTTCACCTTGGGTTCTGGAACAAATCTCCGGCCCAATAACAGAGATCGCGTCAACCCGAAACGCCACTCTAAATTTCTCGCAAGTGACCTCGTCGTTCGACTTGCGAATGCAAATCGCGATTTATGTTGGGTTGTTTTTGTCTAGCCCAATCTGGCTCTACCAGATCTTTGCATTTCTGGTTCCGGGCCTCACTAAGAAGGAACGCGGCTACACCTTTGGATTCGTATTCACGGCAATCCCACTGTTCCTTGCGGGATGTCTTGCCGGCTGGTTCGTACTTCCACACATTGTCGTATTGCTTAGTAGCTTCGCTCCAGACGGTTCGACTTCAATCATGGACGCGAAGGACTATCTCAATTTCGTCTTAAAGCTCGTCTTGGCTGTCGGTACCGCATTTGTTCTGCCGGTGTTTCTCGTGATCCTAAACTTCATGGGCATTCTGGCCGCAAAATCTATATTGCGGGGATGGCGAGTCGCGATCCTCTTGATTACGTTGTTTACCGCAATCGCGACGCCGGCAGCGGATGTGTTCTCGATGTTCCTACTGGCGATCCCAATGGTTGCCCTATATTTCATTGCCGTCGGGATTGCATACTGGCATGACAAACTAGTCGCTCGAAAACAGAACAGGCTTGAAGCTGATCTTGGTTCCTCGAGTTCGCTGTGATCCAAGAATTTCAATCGAGCCTGCCATTTGAATTAGATCAGTTTCAGTTGGCCGCTTGCCGTGCTCTAACTGCGAATCAAAGTGTCTTGGTGGCAGCTCCGACCGGTTCTGGCAAAACGGTAGTTGCGGAGTTTGCGCTGTTTCTCACGATGAAACAAACACGCAGAAAAGTGTTCTATACGACCCCCATTAAGGCGTTGAGCAACCAGAAGTATCACGAGTTTTGCGAAACTTACGGCGAAGACAAAGTCGGCCTACTTACCGGCGACATCAGCGTGAATCCAAATGCTCGAATTGTCGTGATGACAACTGAGGTTCTAAGAAACATGCTGTACGCGGATTCTGAACTATTGCCAGACCTCAATTTCGTGATCATGGATGAAGTGCATTACCTCGCGGATCGATTTCGAGGTGCCGTGTGGGAGGAAGTAATCATCCACCTGCCGAGGACGGTACGGCTCATTTCATTGAGTGCAACGGTTTCAAATGCCGAAGAATTTGGTGATTGGCTTCAATCAGTTCGCGGCGATACTACCGTTATTGTTTCGGAGGAGCGACCTGTTCCACTTCATCAACATGTGATGATTCGCGGTGAACTAGTGAACCTGTTTTTCGGTCGAAACAATTCCAACGATTCTCGGGTAAACCCAGAACTTCTCCGAATCGCTCGCGCAGTTTCAACCCCGGCACCGATGCCGTCAGCAAGAAAAGGAATGCGACGCAGTGCCATTCAACGGTGGCGATCGCCGAGGACCGATCGTGCAGAAACTATTAGAGTTCTGGATCAAAACGACCTGGTCCCTGTTATTTACTTCATCTTCAGCAGAGTTGGCTGCGACGAAGCGGTCTTGGGTTTGGTGCGCGCCGGCATAAGCCTCACGACCAAGGATGAACGAAGCCAAATTCGTGAACTCGTGGAGTTGCGGTGTAAAGAACTACCGGGCGAAGACTTGCAAGTTCTGGGCTATCACGAGTGGCTAAACGGTCTTCAACATGGCATCGCGGCTCATCACGCGGGTCTAATCCCGACCTTTAAGGAACTCGTTGAGGAACTTTTCGTGAAGCGACTTCTCAAAGTGGTATTTGCGACAGAAACCCTCGCGCTTGGTGTGAACATGCCCGCTCGAACGGTTGTTCTTGAAAAGCTGGAGAAATTCAACGGAGAAGCGCGCGTTCCAATATCAGCGGGGGAGTTCACTCAACTAACTGGACGCGCCGGACGCCGAGGCATCGATTCCGAAGGCCATTCGGTCATCCAATGGCAGCAAGGTCTTGAGCCAATTGCTTTGGCCTCCCTAGCATCACGTCGAACGTACCCGCTCAATTCAAGCTTTCGCCCCGGGTACAACATGGCTGTGAACCTCATTGCGCAATTTGGCGCCAAAAAGAGTCGTGAAATTCTCGAATCGTCTTTCGCACAATTCCAAGCCGATCGTGCCGTCGTCGGAATAGCGCAGAAGGTCCGTGCACAAGAGGAGTCCCTAAAGGGATACGAGAACAGCTCGAAGTGCCACCTCGGCGACTTCAAAGAATATGCGCAACTACGGCGAGAACTGAGCGGCCTCGAAAAGCTACCAGCCAAGGGGGAGAAAAGTTCACTGCGCTCTTCCAGGCTTGAAAAAATTGCGACCTTGCGCCGCAAATTGAAAGCTCACCCCTGCCATTCATGCCCTGAACGTGAAAGTCATTCGAGGTGGTCGGAACGCTGGTTTGCGTTGAACCGTCAAACAGAAAATTTGCGTCAGCAGATTCAAAATCGAACCGGTGCAATCAGTCGAACCTTCGAGAGGATTTGCAACGTGCTGTTGGATCTGGACTACCTAGAACGCGAGGGAGGTGATCTGAAGGTCACAAGAGTGGGTGAGTCACTTCGACGAGTCTATTCAGAACGTGATCTGCTCATTTCTGAATGCCTTAGATCTCGAGCTTGGGATGGGTTAACTCCGGATGCGCTGGCGGGAATAGTCTCGGCCCTAGTGTACGAACCTAAACGCGACCAAGAATCAGTTCCATTCGCAGGGTATCCGAGCGGTGGATTCAAGCGAGCGTTCGAAAACACAATTGAACTTTGGGAGAAACTGCAAATCATCCAAGATCGCTTTGGGTTGGATTCCGAACCCTCGCCGGTTGCGAACCTGAGCCTTGCGATGAGCGAATGGTCAAAGGGGGAGAGCCTTGAGAGAGTGCTTAGTCTTGTGGATTTGGCGCCGGGAGACTTTGTTAGAACCACAAAGCAAGTCATTGACCTGTTAGATCAATTGAGTAAGACTTTGATTCCCTCGCTCGCGGAAAATGCGACCATCGCTCTAAATTCAGTGAACCGCGGTCTCGTCGCTTGGTCGAGGTTCAGCTAATTGCGCCTTTTCACCTCTAGGCTTTACCGAGTGAAACGTGAACTCAGGTCAGTCAAAGCTCGCTCATTCACTTCAGATATTCGAACTCCGTTACCCGTGTCACTAATTACTGCCGCTATAGCCGGATTGGTGCTTTCGCTAGCATTCCCGAAGTACGGATTATGGCCACTCGTGATCCTTGGGACTGGCCTGATGTTTTGGTCAATTCGTGGCAGATCCATTCCTGGCTCCTTCTTCGTCGGTTTGATTGGTGGATTCTCGTTTTGGGGAACGCACATTTTTTGGCTCACGATCTACTTGGGTCCGATTCCTTGGCTCGCGCTTGCCGGCCTGCAAACCCTGTTCTTTGCTATCGGAACCGTCCTAATTGGGTTGGCCTGGAAATTCGTCCCTCGCGTATGGCCAAGTACATTTGGTCAACTGTGGATGTTGCCCTTGCTCCTGGCTGCCATCTGGACACTGCGTGAGGCCGTTACTAGCGTCTGGCCGTACGGTGGATTTTCTTGGGGCAGACTTGCATTTTCTCAATCAGATAGCCCGATCTCCGGTGTAGTCGCTTGGATTGGTATCACGGGACTCAGTTTTGTAATCGCGTGGATTAGCGCGTTTGCCACTCAAATTGTTCGACTTTGGCGACGCTTCGCGGGGGTTGGGACGCTTGCTTTAGTCGCTGCAAGTGCTCTGCTCGCTGTCATCCCACCATTTCAGAGCCCTGTGGCCGGATCGCTCACAGTAGCGGCTGTGCAAGGCAATTCTGACGCTGGATTGTTTGCCCAGCGTTTTCCCGGCGAGACGCTGAACGAACATCTTGCTCAAACGATCAAACTTTTCGGTCGAAAGATTGACTTGCTTGTGTGGCCGGAGAACGCATCCGACTTGAATCCGCTGAAATATCCGCAAGCCGCCGAAGCACTGGATTACGTCACCAAACAATTGAATACCCCTTTGGTAACTGGGACAATTACCGGCAACGCTAAGGGCGAAACGTTCAATAGCTTGCTGCTTTGGGAACCAGGGAAAGGCGCGGTAGCGCAATACGACAAGATTCACCCCGTTCCATTCGCCGAATATTTGCCGGACCGATCGTTTTGGTATCCGTTCGCACCAAAGCTGTTTGACATGGTGCCTCGCGATTACACAATTGGAACGAGGAGCAACGTATTTGACATAAACAATGTGCCTGCAGGACTCGCGATTTGTTTTGACATCGTGGATGACTCGCTCATCAAACAAATGATCAATTCGGGGGCCGAAATTATTCTTGCGCCAACCAACAATGCCGATTTCGGCCACACGGATGAAAACGTGCAACAACTAGCAATTGCCAGACTTCGGGCGATTGAAACCGATCGCTATTTGGTCCAGGTTTCCACTGTTGGTGTTAGTGCCGTTGTCGCGCCGGACGGTCGCATCGTCGACAGCCTGCCGATTTACACAGCCGGATCCATGGTCGATAAGGTTTCGCTTCACCGCTCTGTCACCGTTGCCATGGTCTTGAGCCCCTACTCCGGGTTCACGATCGGAGGGTTTGCGATTGCAGAACTAATCTTGGTCTACCTAGTTTTGGCAAGAAGAAGGAACCGACTGTCGTCCTTAGCTGGAAAGTCATCCCATTCAAGAACACGGGAGAGCTAGTTGGCGAACACGTTAGTAGTAGTTCCTACATACAACGAAATCACCAACCTGCCAAAGATCGTAGGCAGGCTTCGGCAATCCGTTCCCTTCGCCGACATTCTCATTGTTGATGATTCAAGTCCAGACGGGACGGGCGAAAAGGCTGATGAGCTGTCTCGCCAAGAAGACGGCGTGTTCGTGTTACATCGAAGCCAAAAGGATGGACTCGGTCGGGCGTATCTCGAGGCATTTAGTTGGGGTCTAAATCGCCCGTACCACTACATAATCGAAATCGATGCTGACGGTTCACATGATCCGATGGAGTTGCAAGCGATGCACTTGCTCGCGGAAGAAGGTGCTGATCTTGTGATTGGTTCTCGCTGGATACCTGGCGGGAGCGTCTTGAATTGGCCCTGGGTAAGAAGGTTCATTTCTCGTTCGGGAAACCAATATGCGAAGTGGGCACTCCGGTCAAAGATCAACGACCTGACGAGTGGGTTCCGGGTATTTCGCTCAGACACTCTTCGCGAAATGGACCTCAAGAGGATAGCGTCGCAAGGCTATTGTTTTCAGATTGAACTCGCATGGCTCGCTGAATCGAGTGGGCTAAGCGTGGTCGAACATCCAATCAAATTCCTTGAACGTACAGACGGAAAATCAAAGATGCACTTTGGGATAGTTGCAGAGGCGCTGATCAAGGTAACTTGGTGGGGAATTTCTAGAAGAAAGCCTTAAGCTCCGATCTTGTGTTCTCCGCGACGAGCACGCAAAAACGCCAAACGCTCTTCCAGGAGAATCTCTAGTTCGGCTCGACTTCTACGCTCAAGAAGCATGTCCCAGTGGCTCCTTGGTGCACGCAGTTCGTCATCTTCCGCGTTCACCGGAGCTCCATTTGAGCCGACAAGTCGACCTTCGAGTCCGTTCTTTGGAGACTCCCAAACGAGCGGAACCTCGGCATCGGCAGCAAATATGACCTCGAACGTCGAACCGTCTGGCAACTGGTAGGTACTCTTACGTCTCGGGGAAAACGTAACGCCTTCTTCGCTCTGAAGACTTTGTGCACCAAGTCGGACTCCCCGCAAACTCCGATCAGCCATTATCACATCCCCTTTTCAAGCCAACAGCAATCGCGGCTTTCCACAAGTTATAGACCAAATAGGCTGGCAAATCCTTCCCGCCTCGCCCTATTTGCAGGCGGTTCCCAGCTAGTCCTCAGTCAACGCCGAGATTCAATAACCTTTACCGCTAGATCTGCTCTATCCGTGACAAGCCCGTCGACTCCCAAATCAAGTAACCGGCGCATATCTGCTTCCTCATTTACAGTCCAAACGTGTACTTCGACATCGTATGAATGCACTAGCGAGATCAACCCGGGGGAGAGCACTGGCAAAATCGACCATCTCTCGGGGATTTGAACCGCAGTTATTCCGGCAAGAATCCGCTTTGCTGCGCTTTTTCTGGTTCGAAGTGCAACCAGAAGTCGAGCGACCGACTCGATTGAAAGCGAAGTCGCTACATCGGGAAGTTTTCTTATTGCAGCGCGTCGCCTGCGCTCTCGGAAAGAGGTCAATAGCACTCTGTTACTTGCTTGCGCTGCGGCAATTGCATCCACTGCAGGGTCAACAACTTGGTCAGTTTTCAAGTCGATGTTGAAGCGTGCATCTGGAAACGCCTCAAGAGCCTCAGAAAGCGTGACAAGCCCTTGACCTTCACCGAGAGGAATTCTTGACAATTCGCGGGCAGTCAATTGATCAACTCGCACGTCTCGACCCGCGACGCGTTTCAAGTCCTCATCATGGCTAATAATCGCTAGACCGTCCGCACTAGCCCATACGTCCGTTTCTATGATGTTCACACCGAGGGCAAGCGCTTTAGCGAATGAAAGTAACGTGTTCTCTGGTGCCTCAATCGCAAGCCCTCGATGCGCAAGAACTCTAGGAGAATCTCCCAACAAATAGTTCGACGAATTGGGCAAGCTTAGGAGCCCTTGACCTCTTTGTTTCCTAGAAAACCGCCGGCAATTTGACCTAACGCTTCAGTGAATTCGGATGGAATTATCCATAACTTGCTTGAGTCGCTCTCGGCGATCTTAGGCAGTGTTAACAGATATTGATAAGCAAGGAGCTTTGGATCCGGGTCGCCTTCGTGGATTGACTGAAACACGGTCTTGATCGCTGTTGCTTCTCCTTCTGCGCGAAGCACCGCCGCCTTTGCATCACCTTCAGCTTTCAAAATTGCGGCTTGTCTCATGCCTTCTGCTTCAAGGATTTGCGACTGCTTGGTGCCTTCAGCCGCAAGTATGACGGCACGACGATCACGTTCCGCTCGCATTTGCTTTTCCATTGAATCTTGAATCGAAACTGGAGGATCAATCGCTTTCAACTCGACCCTGCTGACTCTAATTCCCCACTTGCCGGTCGCTTCATCCAGCACAACGCGTAGCTGGCCGTTGATGTTGTCGCGACTGGTTAGAGCTTCCTCAAGGTTTAGGCCACCAACTACGTTACGAAGCGTCGTTGTGGTGAGTTGCTCCACGGCGCCGAGGTAGTTCGCGATTTCATAAGTCGCAGCTCTCGCGTCAGTTACTTGAAAATAGACGACGGTGTCGATTGAGACAACCAAGTTATCTTCTGTGATTACTGGCTGAGGGGGGAAGGAAACAACTTGCTCCCTCATATCGATGAGTGGGCGCACTCGATCAATGAGGGGAATAACCAAATTGAGACCCGGGCTTAGTGTCTTGTGGTATTTCCCAAGTCTTTCAACGACTCCCGCTCTAGCTTGAGGAATGATCCGAATCGCTTTGAACAAAATCGTTAGGACAAAAATCGCTATAACAACGACAACGAGAACCACAAGGATTCCATCGAACTCGTTCATTTTGCTGCCTTTCCGATAAGAGTAACCACAGCTGTTGCGCCATCAATTTGGACTACTTCGAGAGTCTCGCCCTCAACCACTTTTGCCTTCGAATTATCGGCAAGTTTGGCCGTCCATGTTTCGCCCACTGCTAACTTCACTTGCCCGGTTCCGTTCTCGAAGTCGCCAAGTGCTATTGCCTTCATTCCAACTAGCGCATCAAGCAAGGTCTTGGCATCGTCTGCACCCTTTCTCAAGCGTCGAATCAAGGCCGGCTTGACAACAAGGAGCAAGAGCAAAGCCACGATTCCAGCGATGATGATTTGAGCCCACCAAGGCAATCCCAACAGCCCACTGGCGAGTCCACCGAGACTGCCAATCGCAATCATCAGAAACGTGAACTCCAACGTAGCCATTTCAACGATGAGAAACACAAGAATTAGACCAAGCCAAACCAGCCAAGAATAGTCGGTAAGAAAATTCATAGTGTGTTGCACCTCTCGGTACTCGTGTCAGTAATGAACCTAGCACGGTGAACTTGCTAGGGTCAGTGGCGTGACTACACGATTAATTCCCGGAGCCCTGACCGGCAAACGGGTACTTGTAACTGGTTCCTCCCGCGGAATTGGCGCAGACACGGCGCTAATTTTTGCAAATGCTGGCGCAAAGGTAGTTATCACCTATCGCGACAAAGAAAAACGAGCACAGGCGATAGCAGAAAAAGCAAAATCCGCCGGTTCTGAAGCGCTAATTGTCCAGGTGGATTTGACCGACCCGACTTCTGTAAGTGAAATGTTCGAAACGATTCGATCGGCTTGGGGCGGGCTCGACATCCTAGTTTTGAATGCTTCCGGTGGAATGGAATCCGGTAAGGGTGAAGGCTACGCGCTGCTGCTTAATCGCGACTCTCAAGTGAACGTGTTGACTTCCGCTCTGCCGTTGCTTCAAGCAGAAAGTCGAGTAGTTTTCGTTACGAGTCATCAGGCGCACTTCATCAATTCCGTTCCGACAATGCCGGAGTACGAACCGGTCGCGCGTAGCAAGCGAGCAGGTGAGGATGCGCTCAGCGCGATGATTCCGCAACTAACAGATCTCGGAATAGGTTTCGTAGTTGTGTCGGGGGACATGATCGAAGGCACGATAACTGCGCTACTACTTGAGAGGTTGAATCCAGAGGCAATAACGACTAGGCGTGAATCCTCTGGAAAGCTTTACAACGTCGCAGAATTCGCGGCTGAAGTTGCCGCTGCTGCCGTGGACCCTATCCCTAAAGACAACATTCGTCTCGTTGGAGATACAAGCGACTTCACGAGTTAGAGCCGGGTTCCGTAGAGTGGTGGCGTGAAACCCACCGATATTGAATCTCTACTGGGCCTTTCGCGACCCAGCATTCATCCGAGCGCGGAATGGGCCGTTGTTGCTGTTTCGCGCCCGAGCCTCGCCGCTAATTCATATGTTGGGCAGCTTTGGCGAGTTGGCCTAACCGGCAGCGAGCAGTTGGAACGGTACTCTCGCGGATTCAACGACAGTTCACCAAGATTTTCACCAGACGGTTCCTTGCTTGCATTCCTTAGGTCTGATGGTGAGAACCCGCCACAACTTCAAGTGTTGAGATCAAGTGGGGGAGAGCCAGTAGCGCTTACCGATAACAAGCTCGGTGTCGGCGGTTTTGAATGGGCACCGAATAGTCAATCCATTGCCTACTTGGCGCGGACCCCCGAGGAGGGTCGCTACGGCACGGTTAAGGATCTTCCCGCGAACGCAGAGGCCCCGCGAAGGATTGAAAAGCGCAAGTACAAGATGAATGGATTGGGGTATACGAATGACCGAAGGAATCACGCGTTCCTTGTACAAATTCCTGACCTCAATCAAGAGCCAACGTACAAGACCGCACCAAGCGTTGACATTCCAAGTCCCGAGCCGGTCAAGGGCGTTCCAGAATCAAGACAGTTAACGTTCGGTGATTTCGATGACGGTTACCTCCAATTCAGCGCTGATGGAAAGAGACTTGCATTCGTTTCAGCGCGACACAAGACGCGAGACATTGACCTAGTCAACGGAATCTACTCGATTGAATTAAGCAATCCCGATCAAGAACCAACCGTTGTAGTTGATCCTTCAAATCATTTTGGAATAGATGGGTTCAAGTTTGCTCCGGACGGCACAATCTACTTCGTCGCATCCGACCTCGGTTCAAGTGGCCGGGATCATGTTGCAAAAAACGGTGCACTGTATTTGTTAGATTCCAGCGGTTCTCCAAAGCAACTGACTGATCCAGAAAACTCTGATCTTGCTGATGGCGCCAATGAATTGAAGATCGCCTCTGACGGTCGCGTACTTGCCCTAAACACGTGGTTTGGCAGCGTTAGTCTCGTTGCCATTTCCAATGAAGGAAAGCTCGAGCCGCGAATAGAGGCTAGTGACCAAGGTTCAGTTGTTGTGCAAGGCTTTGACGAGGCAAATGGCAAGATTGTCGCCTCGGTTGCAAGTGCAACATCCAAAGGTGATCTCGTACTTCTAGAGGGAAATCGAACTCGAGTACTAACTGATTTCTCCTCTGAGTTGAGGAAAGCGGGAATCGTAACCCCTGAACCTTTCGTCGTGACTGCGCGAGACGGTCACACCGTTCACGGATGGACTTTGTCACCGAAAGGTGAGGGTCTACATCCGGTTCTATTGAACATTCACGGTGGCCCATACACCCAATACACCGGAACGGTGTTTGACGAGGTTCAGGTTTACGTTGAAGCCGGTTACGCGGTGGTCATGTGCAATCCGCGTGGAGCGTCTGGCTATGGCCAGGCTCACGGGAGAGCGATTCGGCACCAAATGGGCACCTTGGATTTCACTGACATCATTGACTTTCTCGAAAGCGCGTTGGAAGCTAACCCTTCGTTTGACCCGAACCGAATTGGGGTAATGGGGGGATCATACGGCGGCTACATGACCGCGTGGATAATTGGACACGACGACCGATTCAAAGGTGCGATTGTGGAACGCGGATTCCTCGATCCGGTTGGGTTCGTTGGAACCGCTGATATTGGTGATTTTTTCGGTGACGAATATCTAGGTACCGACCCAATCAAAGTAGCGGCTCAAAGTCCTCAGGAATTTGTCGAAAACGTGTCGACGCCAACCCTGATTCTTCACTCCGAACAGGATCTTCGCTGTCCTCTGTCTCAAGGTGAACGGTATTACTTGGCGCTGAAACGCAGGGGAGTAGAGGCTGAAATGTTGATCTTCCCGGGAGAAAATCACGAGCTTAGTAGGAGCGGTCAGCCAAGACACCGCTTGCAGAGATTTGAGGCAATCCTTGAATGGTGGAACCGATATTTGCCTGTTGAGTGAACCCGGAAACTACCGAAGTAGTGAAGCCTTAAGCGTCGTGCCAAGCCAGTCTCTGAACGTTTTCAGACTGTAATTCTGTTGGCTAACTAGTAGCTCGTAGACATCCGGGCTGGCGATTGCCCAAGCCGTGTCTCGCGCTTGCTCGAAACGAATACCTGCTTTCAGGGAAGAATTTGGGATTAGTGATACAAGCCGACCGAAGGTTGCGAGCCTCAACTTTTGGAACTCAATCCAGTCTGCTGCAATTAGAGAATCGATTGCTGCCGCATCACGATACAGTCGCCAACCCAATGAGGCGCGTTCAGCGGTCTCGGTAAACACTTCGGCGAGCGTTTCGAGAACTTCGTTCGGACCCAATCCTATGAAACGGTCACCAAATTCACCAGGTTCATGAAAATCACCGGCAAGTTGCGATTCCAAGTAGCCGTGCAACAGCTCTCGTTTGCTGCCCCATGCCGAATACAAGGTTTGCACGGTAACGCCGGCGCGTTTAGCAATTCGGCCGACGGTCGCACCGGAATAACCGTGTTCACTGAACTCAAGAGCTGCAGCTTCCAAGACTCGGGATTTTGAATGCACTTTGAGCAGGTTCCCAACTTGTTGTTGGCGACTCACGTCTCTTGAATTCAAAGAATCGGCGTTCATAAACAGATTGTACCAGTTGCTTTAGAGTGGTATTCTATTACACTAGAGTGCCGTTCTAAAGCATGGGTACTCTTAGGAGGCAACCAAAGATGGAACGAAACCCCAACCCACTGAAAAGACCAGGTCGTGTCAGGTATTCGTTTGCAAGGCTCCGGAGCGCAGTTCGGCCGCCAGTAAAAGTGCACAGAATATCTGAGGATGTGCGCGAGACGCTTGACGTGCCGGCTAGAATGCGCGACGGCGTGAACTTGCGAATCAACGTATATAAACCAAAGGGGGAAGGGAGGTACCCGGTAATCGTTTCCGAACATCCATACGGCAAAGATGCCTTGCCGAAGAAGAGGTGGATTGGCTGGAAACTGAACTTTCAATATCGAATCATGAACCAGCCAACCGCGATTCAAATTTCTGACCGAACTGGTTGGGAAGCGCCTGATCCAGAGTTTTGGGTTCAAAACGGTTTCGTAGTCATAAATGCTGACGCACGAGGTTCTGGCAATTCCGAGGGAATCGGTGCACTCTTTTCGGATCAGGAAGCTCGCGACATTCATGACTTGATCGAATGGGCCGCCGTACAGCCTTGGTCTAATGGTCGAGTCGGAATGCTGGGCGTGTCGTATCTAGCAATATCACAGTACAAGGCTGCCAGTTTGAATCCGCCTAGTCTCAAAGCGATTTGCCCGTGGGAGGGTCTCACCGACGCATACAAGGACTTGATGATGCCAGGAGGAATTCGCGAGATCGGATTCTCGCGAATCTGGCTTGCAATGACCAAGCGGGTAGTGCGAATGGATCGAGATTTGGCAAATGAGCGGTTAGAGCATCCGCTTCGAGATTCCTGGTGGAAAGAATTCACCCCAGCGTTGGACAAAATTCAGGTGCCGATGCTCGCTTGCGCAAGCTTTTCAGATGCCAACTTGCACAGCGTCGGATCCCTCAGAGCGTTCGAATCGGCCGGATCGAATGAAAAGTATGCGTATATGCATCGCGAAGGAAAATGGGCGGCTTTCTATAGCGATGAGGGTAAATCGACCCAATTGGAATTTTTCAATCACTACCTGAGGACCGGAACTGCTCCAAAGCCCGCGAAGGTGACGCTCAAAGTTAACGAATCCAGAACAAAGGTCACCTCAAAGCTCTCAGAAGAAGAATGGCCAATTTCGCGCACCAATTGGCAAACCCTGCATCTTGAGCCTTTGGGAATACTGAGTCGAGCTGAAACGGCGGCTTCAGAAGCGACTTTTCAACTAAAGCGGGGCGCGCTAAGTTTCGACTTTGATTTCGACGCCGATTCAGACGTTATCGGTGAAATGAACCTTCAACTTTGGGCCAAGTTTGATGTCGCTACTGAAGCGAATCTGTTTGTTGCAGTCGAAAAGTGGCATCAAGATGAGTACGTACCGTTCGAGGGATCCTACGGCTACGGAAGAGATCGTGTTGCAAGAGGTTTTCAAACGGTTTCGCTTAGGGCCCTCAATCACGATCTGAGCAGTCCACATAAACCAATTCATGATTTCGATCACGCCATGC
This sequence comes from Cryobacterium sp., assembly GCA_019639015.1. Classification (GTDB taxonomy): domain Bacteria; phylum Actinomycetota; class Actinomycetes; order Actinomycetales; family Microbacteriaceae; genus Terrimesophilobacter. The sequence goes on from JAHBSS010000019.1 coordinate 23,804, forward strand.
CGTTCAAATCAGGCAAACCGGTCGAACTCGCGATTCCTCTAACACCATCAGCTACAAGATTCCATAAAGGCGAAACTCTACGGCTGATTATTTGCGGCAGATATCCGGAACCAAAGAACCCAATATTTGGCCATTTTCCAGCCAGATACTTACCAAGCAAAACAGGAACTTGCACCCTAATGTTTGGCGATCAGCACGATTCACGGTTAGAAATTCCAGTCGTCCCATCCCGAAGTTAGCCCGTAATGTAATTGTCCTATTCGCCGATAATGTACATTATGTCAGTTTAGTGAAATCCGTTATTCGGATTACCCCGTCCCCCTGGGCACAGGCCGAAATTTCTACGACTGATCTTGGGTTTGTGTAGCTGACACCCAATCGGTAAGTTTTTGTGCGGCCGCGCCAGAGTCGATTGCTTCGGCAGCAACTGCAAGTTTCTCTTTGAGTCGAGTCACGATCGGTCGTTTCACTTCTGCAGGATCGACGGCAAGGGCATAGGAAACTAGTCCCGCAGCCGCGTTGAGAAGCACGATGTCTCGAACGGGACCCTTCTCCCCCGCTAGCACGCTTCGAACAACTTTCGCGTTTGATTCGGGATCGGCACCAAGAATGTCACTCAATTCAGCCCGCGGTATCCCGAGCTCAAGCGGATCCAAATCGTGTTCGGTTACTGCGCCGAGCGAAACCTCCCAAACGTGACTATGCCCCGTCGTGGTCAATTCATCCAGGCCGTCATCTCCCCTAAACACTAGAGCGGTAGCCCCTCTGGTTTGAAACACTCCAACAAAGAGTGGAATTTTGCTCAGATCTGCCACTCCGACAGCGTTGGCTTCACAGCGAGCAGGATTGCAAAGTGGTCCAAGAAAATTGAACACAGTCGGGATTGCCAATTCAGCGCGAACAGGACCAGCATTTTTGAATCCCGGATGAAAATGAGCGGCGAACAAGAACGTTATCGCGCACTTTGCGAATACTTGCTCGATCGCAGTCTCGTCAAGATCAAGTCGAACACCAAGCGCATTCAAAACATCAGATGAACCTGTAGCTGAACTTGCCGCCCGATTGCCGTGTTTTATTACTGGAGTTCCTGCGGCAGCGGCGACCACTGACGCCATAGTGGATACGTTGACAGTTCCGGAACGATCACCACCCGTGCCGACAATGTCAAGCGCCATCGAGTCCAGTTTGAGCGGGCGAGCGTGTTCCAAGATCGCATCTCTGAAACCAACGATCTCATCGACGGTTTCCCCCTTGGCCCGTAGCGCCACAAGGAACGCCGCCAATTGAGCAGGCGTCGACTCCCCCGACATGACTTGTCGCATTGCCCAAGTGGCTTCGCTTATCGAAAGATTCTGCTTGTTGAGCAGTCCGGTGAGCAATTCGGGCCAAGAATATTGAGTCGACACACGAGCGATCATAGCTTTTTCGGCGAACAGACCCCCGTAAATGACGATCGCGCGAAGATTTCGGCCATAATGGGGATGTGACCAGCACTTCACTCGCGCACAATGTCGGTGCCCCAATAGTTAATCGGCCGAATATTGTTGCGGTGGGAACGATCGTTTGGCTTGGCAGCGAAGTCATGTTCTTCGCCGGGCTATTTGCGATCTACTTCACCCTCCGCTCAACTTCCCCAGGATTGTGGGCCTTCGAAACTTCTAAGCTTGATGTTCCTTACGCTCTAACGAACACGATCATCCTTCTGCTGTCATCGGTCACGTGCCAGATGGGTGTTAGGGCAGCCGAGGCTGGCAAAGTCCGCTCAACGAAATGGAATAGTTGGGGTGTTGTCGAGTGGTTCTTCCTGACATACGCAATGGGTGCCGTGTTCGTCATCGGTCAGATATTTGAGTACGCAAACCTCGTCTCCGAGCACATCAGTATCAGCTCAAACTCTTACGGGTCCGCTTTCTATATCACTACCGGCTTCCACGCGCTCCACGTTACTGCTGGTCTAGTCGCATTCCTGCTGGTGCTTGGACGATTCTTCAGCGTCAACAAGTTCACTCACAAAGAGGCAACTAGCGCGATCGTCGTCTCTTACTACTGGCACTTTGTTGACGTGGTTTGGGTTGGGCTCTTTCTAGTGATTTACGTACTGAAATAAGGAAATCAGCGACTATGCAAAAGGATTCTTCCACTGTGTCTCGACGTTCAACGGGAAGACGCCATCCATTGGCTACCGTAGCGTTGATATTGATCGGATTGATGAGTACCGGCGGGGCATACGCGCTCTTGTCAACGACTGCTTCGGCTGAATCCAGCACCGAAAATTCACAAGCGGCCGCTGAGGGACAAAAGATATTCGCCGCTAACTGTGCGACTTGTCACGGCATGAATGCAGCAGGCACTGAAGCCGGTCCAAGCCTTTACGGAGTGGGAGCTGCTTCTGTTGACTTCCAAATGGGTACCGGCCGCATGCCACTGGCCTATCAAGGGCCACAGGGCGCTGAAAAGCCACCACAGTTCACTCAAGAACAAATTGATGCAGTTGCGGCCTATATTTCAAGCCTCGCCCCCGGCCCAGCTGTTCCCGCAGAAAAATGGCTTGACGGATCTGGTGACGTTGCAAGCGGTTTGGAACTGTTCAGAATCAACTGCGCGATGTGTCACAACATTGCTGGTGCTGGTGGTGCCCTTACCGAAGGAAAGTACGCTCCTTCGCTTCAAGGTGTCGAAGCCAAGTACATTTACGAGGCAATGGTGACTGGACCACAGAACATGCCGGTATTCAGCGATTTGAATCTCACCCCGCAAGACAAAGCAGACATCATTAGCTACCTAAAGTTCCAGGAAACACACGCAAACGGTGTCGCGGGAGTGGATCTCGGGGGTCTCGGGCCGGTAGCAGAAGGCTTGTTCATTTGGATATTCGGATTGGGCGCAATTATCGGCGTCACAATCTGGATTACAGCTCGCCCAAACTAAATTTTTGAACCTTACAACGAAGTAACCGAAGGGAAATCAATGGCGAAGAAGGACAGCGGTAACGCTGAATCTGAGCTTGCGACGAAAAATCGCCCAGACCTATCTGCCGGTACCGCGGTAATTGCCTCGGAGGTGTTTCAGAATCCCGGAATGCCACCGCATCACCCGCGCGCAACCGATCTGGATCCGAAGAAGGAAAAAGTAGCCGCACGTCGGGTCGGCGGGTTATTCCTGTTTTCGATCCTCGCCAGTGTGTTTGCAATAGTCGCCTATGTCATCTTCCCGATTACCCCCGGAGACCTCAGTTCAGTTCGATTGAACAACTTATTCCTCGGCGTCGGAATCTCACTCGCGTTGCTCGCGATTGGAATTGCGGCAATCTATTGGGCCAAAAACCTAATGAAGGATGGCGAATGGAGCGAGCCTCGGCATCCAACGCGCGGAAGCGAAGACACTCGAGCTGCAGCAGCAGAAGTGTTCAGGCTTGGAAATGAAGAATCTGGTTTCGGTAGAAGAACTTTGATTCGCCGTAGCCTAATCGGCGCCGTCGCAGTTGCCCCGTTGCCCGCTGTTGTGATGCTTCGGGACCTTGCGCCGGCAGCGAACCCCGCAGAACTCATGAGCAAGACGATTTGGGCTAAGGGTGTTCGATTGACTCGGGACCCAGACGGCACCCCGATAAAGGCATCTGACGTAACTGTCGGATCAGTTTTCCACGTCATTCCAGAAAACCTTGAAGATTCAGAGCACAAGCTCGAGGAGAAGGCGAAAGCCGCCGTCATCCTGCTAAGGCTCGACCCTCAAGACATGCACGTTTCAGCTGAACGCAAGGATTGGAACTACCAAGGGATAGTTGCCTATTCAAAGATTTGTACCCATGTGGGTTGCCCTGTAGCGCTAGCCGAGCAACACACTCACCACTTGCTTTGCCCTTGCCACCAGTCGCAGTTCGACATCAGTCATGAAGCAAAGGTGATTTTCGGGCCAGCAAAGCGACCACTACCTCAACTTCCTATAAGTGTTGACGCGGACGGCTACCTTGTTGCCCAAAGCGACTTCCATGAACCTGTTGGCCCTAGCTTCTGGGAGCGTCCATGACCACTACCGAATCAACCGCGCTCAAGGCTGAACCGACTAAGGGATCGAAATTTACTGCAGCTGCAGCAAATTACCTAGACGAGCGCACGAGTATCTCAGGCATTACAAAGGAACTCGGGCGAAAGATTTTCCCCGACCACTGGAGCTTCATGCTCGGTGAAGTCGGACTGTACAGCCTGATTGTGATTTTGCTATCTGGCACGTTCTTGACATTCTTCTTCGACCCGACGATGACCGAAGTTCACTACAACGGTTCCTACGCGCCGTTCAAAGGCATTGAGATGTCGGCTGCCTACTCGTCAACGCTGAATATTTCATTTGATATCCGTGGCGGACTACTAATGCGTCAAGTGCACCACTGGGCTGCGCTACTTTTCATTGCTGCAATCGGACTTCACATGCTCCGAGTGTTCTTCAATGGAGCGTTCCGCAAGCCTCGCGAGCTTAACTGGGTGATCGGTTTTGTTCTGTTCATCCTCGCAATGGGCGAAGGCTTCACGGGATACTCGCTACCTGATGACCTACTTTCCGGAAACGGTCTTCGGATTATTGATGGAATGATCAAGGGCATACCACTGGTTGGTACATGGATCTCATATCTCATGTTTGGAGGAGAGTTCCCAGGAGGCGTGATCGTACCTCGGTTGTACTCGTTGCATATTTTGCTACTACCAGCGATATTGTTGGGCGCTCTAGGCGTACACCTGTTGCTAATGGTCATCAATAAGCACACTCAGTATGCGGGACCGGGTCGAACAAACGACAATGTTGTGGGCGTTCCGGTAATGCCAAACTTCGCGGCTAAGGCCGGCGGGTTCTTCTTTGTCGTGTTCGGAGTCATTGTGTTGATTTCGACGTTCTTCACAATCAACCCAATTTGGAACTATGGACCATACGACCCAGCTCCTATTTCAGCGGGAACCCAACCTGACTGGTACATAGGTTTTGCGGATGGAGCGCTTAGGTTGGTTCCTCCGGGTTGGGAGTTTGTGCTCTGGGGGCACACATATTCATTCAATATCTTGGTGCCAGCGTTGCTCCTTGGGGTATTCCTGCTCGCTGTGATGATCTACCCGTTCATCGAAGCCTGGGTAACCGGTGACAAGCGCGAGCACCACATGGCTGAAAGGCCCCGCAATGCCCCGGTGCGCACTTCCATTGGTGTCGCTGGAATCGTGTTCTACGCCGTTTTGTGGGCCGCAGGTGGCTCAGACATTATCGCAACGCACTTTAGTCTGACGATCGAGGCAGTAACTCACACACTGCAAGCGTTGTTGATCCTTGGACCGATCATCGCATTCT
>JAHBSS010000002.1 GCA_019639015.1 Cryobacterium sp.
AAGCAGTGACCTCATAGAGATTCAAGAATTGCTCGATTCTTCGGCCCTTCTACCCGTGCAAGTCAAACTGCATGATCATCCCTACAAGCGCGGGCTTATCCGCACCGGTTGGTTACTAAGTCCTTAATCGGCTCGTAGCCGGAGCACGCTTTACACACTCACCCATCTGGGGTAATATCCTGGCTAAGTATCCTAGCCAGAAATGAAGGCAACTCCATGAAGAAGGTGAACATCCTGGATGCGCGAAACAACCTATCGAAGCTGGTCGCCTCGGTCGGCCAAGGCGAAGAAGTTGTGATCGCTAATCGAGGTAAGCCGGTGGCGCGACTTGTGGCGACGGTAGACGAAACGCCTAGGCACACTGCAGGGCAAGCCGCCGCATGGTTGGCGAGCAATCCTGCGCCTCAATGCGGCTCGCGAACACCCGCCGAAATAGACCGTTTGATCTCCTCCGAACGCGAAGGCTGGGAGTGATCTATCTCGACTCTTGCATCGTGATCTATGCAGTTGAAGATGATGGTGCCCGCGGCAGAGAAGTGCGTCGGAAGCTAAGCGAAGTCGGGGATGTGGTAGCTGCTATTAGTCCCCTCGTCACTCTCGAATGCCTAGTCGCGCCACTGCGCGACGACAATCTTGTGCTACATGATCATTACCTCAGGGCACTTAAACAGTTCCGGCTTCTACCACTCGAACCTGAACACTATTTAAGGGCAGCCGAACTTCGCGCTCGTCACGGCATCCGAACACCTGATGCCCTACACCTCGCCGCAGCACAGTTGCACGGTTGCGAAGAGCTTTGGACGAACGACAATCGGATGATCGCGGCGGCCAGCGGCCTCAAGGTCGTCATCACTGGTCAGTAGTGCCAGCGCCGTTGCGCAAGTAAGAACTCATACTTAACTAGTCGAGTTGCGCAAACCGACGCGCCGCGGTGTCGAGCTTGTTCCTCAAAGTCGTAAACAGAGTCTCGGCCGCGACACCACTCCAATTTTTGGGTAAGTATTCGAGCGGTAGTCCCGGGTCCAAGTACGGGAAACGTCGCCAAGCGGTCAGAACCGTAATGTAGTCGCGGAACGCATTTGCGTCCGATTGATTGGGATTGTCTTGCCAACCCTTCAGTACAGGTTCAAATCGACGAATGAACTGTATATATAAGGAGTCAAGTGCTTCGAGATCCCACCAGCGCCCAACAGTTGCATTTGCGTGTTCAGAAGTCAGATGATTGGCTTCGAAAAGTTCGACGTATTCGCTGAGTCCCGCGCGTGCGATGGCGTCGCGCAATTCTTCGGTGATCGTGGCAGGGGCGATCCAAAGGCCCGGGGTTACTTGGCCGAACCCGAGCGCAGTCAGGATGCTTCGAAGCCGGTGCCGCAAGTGACGGTCACGTTCCGGCACTGAAAATGAAGCAAGCACCCAAGGGTCTTTCGCGCTCGCGCGGTGTGGATGAAGGATGCGCTCGTCACCTGAGCGGAACATTCCTTCGAGTCGTGGCGCTCGCCGATAGCCAGCAACGGAACCAACTTTCACGCTCTCGAGCACACCGCTTCGCTTGAGCCTTGAAATAGATGACCGAACCGCAGCGCCGTCGAAACCTAGCTCGGAAAGCATCCGGATTAGGTCGGCTACTGCAAGGATTCCGCCCTGCTCCCGCGCATACAATCCAAACAGCGTGACGATGAAATGCCTCGGCCCCGGGGAACTGGCTTCCTTAGCATCGCTCACGATCAAAGACTAATGTCTCGCAGACACCAAATCGGTTCGGTTGAATTGGTTGTTCCGGATAGTGTTTGCGCATGGGTTCAGGGCACGTCGACAGGTTGCGAATTAGCCTGGATTACTTGGCGGGAATCGGTCCGAAATCTTACATGGGTTCGGATGCTTGGGGGCTTGCATTGCAAGCGTTCGAGTCGTCATGGAAGCTTGATCATTCCGTCGCGATGCAGTTTGCCAGACGTTCGATTGCGCAATCTGGTGGTGAAGCTGACCACGTGATCTTGCTCAGCCATGCTGTGCTGGGGTTGGCGGCGGCGGGAGTGGGAGTAGATCGTGATTGGACACAAATTTCGAACGGCTTGACTGCAACCGGCGATGCATTGGCGGATGCGTTGGTTCTTCTTGGGAGCCTGGACAACAGTGATGCATCGAATTTCGCAAAGTTCGTGTTCGCAGAAGCATCGCTTGCTTGCGCGAGAGTGAGCTTGAGTCTAGGTGTAAGCGATTTGCCGACCGGTTTCTCCGGCGATCTTTCTGGGCATCCGTTTGAGATTGTGTTGACAGCGTTGGCGGCAAGGGTTGAGACGTTTTCGGGCTACACGGATGCAGCGAGAAGCATCCTCGCAAGATATGAGAATGAACGCGCCGAGCATCCAGGCAAGGCAGAACTCGACAATTCAGCTGGAGGCATTGGCCTACTTGTGCAAGCCACTCGTTGTCTTGTCGAAGGTAGCGCGTCGGATGTTGCAACTGTTCGAGCCCTTTCCGAACGAATAAGAGACTTCGCTCCGAAATCTCAAGACCGAGCCGAAGTTGGGATAGCACTTCTCGTGGCATTCGGACTGAGCGCGATTGGAGCGGTCAGGCAAGCGAACGCGATCCTTGCAGGATTCAACTGGGAAGATTCGATGATTATTGACCGAGTCTTCGTTCTTGATGGACTTATTCGTGCTGCGGTGAAAGAGGGCGATGTCATCGCCGCCGAAGCCTGGCTTGAACGCGCCACGCCATTCGAAAATGATCCGATTGCAAATTCCTCACTGGAACGGGCCAGAGCGAGACTCGCGATCTTAAGAGGCGATTTGGTCGAAGCGGGCTTTCGCGCTGGCAATGCGATCCAATTGGCACGCGCAGAAGGCCGCGAGTTCGAAGCCCTCGATGCGGAACTTCTCGCTACGCAAGTCTTGATTCTGGAAGGCAACAAGGGTAACGCTTCCAAGCGGCTCAACGAAGTCGTTGCGAATGCTGGGGAGAAGGGTTTTAATTCCGTTCGCCTAGGCGCAAGAGCGCAACTTCGGTCTATCGGGCGAAGGCTAAAACCCTACAAAGGAATTGGGTCGGCGGCTCTATCAGGTCGAGAACTTGAGGTTCTAAGACTCGTTCTTGACGGACTTGAGACTTCTGAAATTGCAAATCAATTACACATCTCGATTCATACTGCTCGAATACATATTTCCAGGATCTTGGCCTCTTATAGTTCCGCCTCCAGGATTGTGCTTGCGCGACGAGTTGTGGCCGAACAAGGCAATCCCGACTTATCTACAAGAGTTTTGAGTGAACTTACCCAACAACAGCGCCAGGTGGTCACGAAAATCATCGAGGGTTTGAGCGTGGCAGAAATCGCTGCCGAATTGCAGATCGCATTGCGCACTGTCGAAAAGCACATCACCCACTCAATGAGGAGACTCGGTGTGACTACCCGGGTTGGTTTGGTGCTTGAAGCTGGAGGGTACGATCCAACCAGAAATCGTATTGAATAAGTCGTTTCCGTACTATTTCGCATCAAAGTGGTTTTCTACAATCAGTTGCGTGAAACCCAATCGTGGCGCTCTGATCCCAGTTGTCTTTCTAGGTCTCCTCCTGTCGGGTTGCAACCCGACAACCTCGACGGGGGGCTCGTCTCAGGGTGGTTCAGGCGCTAGTGGCGGGCTCACTTGCGACGGCGTAACCACCGGTAGGTTTGAACTATTTGTCGATCCTCGTTTGACAGTTAGCCCTTCCGTGAAAATTGCACCGCTAACCAAGTCGGGCGAGAAGATCGAATTCACCGACTCGAAGTTTGAGGACGGAACCACTTACACGTACGACCTTGCCTATGTGAACAAAGGGCAGGCTTTTGCGCAAGGTGGATCAATCTTCTTCGACTCAGAGGGTTCCCCGGGCTTCGATCAGGGCAACGGTAAGTTCCAAATTGAAGGCCCACTTTCACAATCCACCGCTGACGGCGGGCCGTACGCCGGAATCCTCACAGTAATTGCAACCGTGAACGGGCAGTCGACAACGCTCGCAAATATTTGCGTGGCTCTCGCGAAAGAATAAATCTGGCAAGCTCGAACCTACGTTTTGCCTATCGTGAGCGGTCGGCCAGCAAGGGGAAAAGATTGATCTAGCAGGCGAGCCATTCGATGTCGAGTCCTAGGGAGTCGCGGTGAAGAAAGTATCCGCGTTATTCGTCTAAAGCACCCCTGGAGAATCACAATTACCGTGATTCTGATTTTCATGCTCGTGCTGATTGTGCTCGATGCATCGCAATGTGAAGCATACGGTTGGGGAAACAAGGCGTTCTTGTCAAAGGTGCTTTGAACGCAACCGCTTTCTAGTCACCGTTTAGGAGTTTGCTGATTCTTGCGAGAGAAACCGGTTCTGCAGTTCCAAGTTGTTGAGCGAATAGTGAAATTCGCAGTTCTTCCAGTAGCCAACGTGCATGCTGCAACACTTCGGGCGCAGAACTCAACACTGGAAAACTACCTCCCGAATCAACGTATTTTGCGGTTGCCTTTTCAATTTCGGTTTGGTTGACACGGTCTCGACCTGGATTCTTCTCGAGCACTGAGATGCGATGGTTTATCGCGGCAAGATAGGTCGGAAGTCGGCGAAGTTGCCTCAAACCGGTGCTAGACACGAAACCGTCAAATACTAGACGTTGCAATTGACTTCGAGCATCGCTGAGTGGAGAGATGAAGGCGATATTGGATGCCGCCTCAATCGCCTTCTCAACTGTGCGAGCACTTTCGAGCACTTGGCTCACTAGCGAGACCGTTGCAAACAATGCATCAACTACCCCATTAGAAAATTGCTCTCTTGCCGCCTCGAACTTCGCCTTTTGTCGAATGGTTCTGGATTGCAGCACGTCATCCGCACATGCAAGCAGACAGTCATCAAATAGCGCATTTAGGGATTTGTATGGGTTGCGGGCGAGCGCGAGCTTTTCGGCATCCGTCAAGTGTTCACGCACATAACTTGCCGGCGACGGAATCGAAAGCGCCAAAAGTCGTCTTACCCCTATTTGATGCCGAAGCGTTTGCTCCTCGGAAGTTGAGAACAACTTGATCGAAACCGTGTCTTGCTCGTCGAAAAGACCGGGGTATGCACGAATCGTTCTCCCGTCCAGTCCCGCGTCGATGAATTCGGGCAAATCCTCGAAGTCCCAACTCTTCAGTCCACTTCGTTCAATCGAATCGGTTTGCGCCTCAACAACTTTGGCGACCGATTGACTGCTTTGTTTTTGCAACGTGCGTTTTAATTCTTCGAGACTCTTGGATGCTGAAATTCGTGTTCCTTTCGCATCGATAGCTGCGAACGTAAGTTTCAAATGGTCTGGAACTCGATCCCAATCGAAATCGTTGGCACTAACGGTTGTGAAAGTTGCTACGCGAATTTGCTCGGCAAGAAACGTCGTGATCGGTTTTCGAAATGCATTGTCGTCGGTTTCAGTTGCCGAAAGTAGCTTGGGAACCCAATCCGAAACGGGGACGACGGCGCGGCGAAGGGGTTTTGGAAGAGTCTTCAAGAGTGCCGCGACGAGGTCTTTTCGAAGCCCTGGAACCTGCCAATCAAACCCAACAGGGCTTGTTCGTGGTAGTAGTGGCAACGGGATTTCAACGGTCACTCCGTCGCGTTCGGTGCCCGGATCGAATCGGTAGTCAAGGTTAAATTTCTGATCTTCTTGGATCCAGTGGGCGGGAAAGTCTTTCGCGTTTCGCTGCGGCAAGTCTTCATCTTCTGTGTCAACCAGGTCGGCAATTGTCATGTTGAGCAAGTCAGGCTTCTTGCCGCGCGCGTCCCGCCACCACCGTTCGAAACTGCGCTGGTCAGTTACCTCTTGCGGAATCCGCGCCTCATAAAACGTGAAGACGACTTCGTCACCTACAAGCAGACCGCGTTGCCTCGTGCGTTCCTCCAAATCCTCGATGTGTTCTCGCAAAGATGAATTTGCGCGCAAGAATTCAAAAGCTCGATTCTTGCGGTCATGTTCATGTGTGTCCATTTCCCCTTCGACCAGGGCGCTGCGGATGAAGATTTCGCGCGCTAGGGTTGGGTCAATTCGGGAGAGCTGAATGCGTCTGCGCTCCACGATTGGAAGTCCAAATAGGGTGACCTTTTCAAATACGACCGCCGAACCCTGCCGCTTCTCCCAGTGCGGTTCGCTAAACGTGCGCTTGGCGAGTTCTCCCGCGAGCGGTTCAGCCCAAGCGAGGTCGATCACTGCATTCGTTCGCGCGAAGAGTCGACTCGTTTCAACAAGTTCAGCGCTCATGATTTCTGCGGGCTTCTTTTTCGCAAGAGCCGAACCGGGGAAGATTGAAAGCCGAACGTTTCTGGAACCGAGATAATCGCCCTTTAGGCGGCTTGCGGCATCCTTCTTTTCGTCGCGGATGCCGAGCTGACTGAGCAATCCCGCCAAAAGGGAACGGTGAATTGCGTTCTCGTCGAAAGTATCCTTGGCTTCGCCTATCGCAAAGCCGAGACCTCTTGCAAACCGTTTGAGTTGTCGGTAAACATCGCCCCACTCGCGCACCCGCATGTAGTTCAGGTATTCATTGCGGCAGGTCTTGCGGAATGCATTGCCGGAGAGAGACTTTTCTTGCTTTTTCAGGTAACGCCAGAGGTTCAGCAATCCCAAAAAGTCGCTTGATTTGTCAACGAACCGAGCGTGCAATTGGTCGGCTTGGGCTTGCTTTTCTAGCGGTCGTTCACGCGGGTCTTGGATGCTGAGTCCCGCGACGATGGCAAGCACCTCCCGTACAACACCGTTCCGATTCGCCTCGATGATCATCCGACCAAACCTCGGATCGATAGGCAAGGTTGCGAGCGTGCGACCGACTTTCGTGATTGCGCCGTTCTTATCAATTGCGCCAAGTTCAACAAGTAGTTCCTGCCCAGCCTTAACCCCGCGGGGGTCGGGTGGTTGAAGGAACGGGAACTTTGCTAGTTCACCAAGGCCGAGCGCAAGCATTTGCAAAATGACCGAAGCGAGATTTGTGCGCAATATTTCGGGATCGGTGTATTCGGCCCGACTCTCGAAGTCCTCCTCGGAATACAGGCGGATCGCAATCCCTTCACTCGTGCGGCCAGCGCGCCCGGAGCGCTGGTTTGCGCTCGCCTTGGAGATTGCCTCGATGGGCAACTGTTGAATCTTTGACCTTGTGCTGTACCGACTGATTCGTGCCGTGCCGGTGTCGATCACATATTTGATGCCGGGGACAGTCAGGCTCGTTTCTGCGACATTGGTTGCGAGCACGATACGGCGTTTCACGTTTGCGGGCTTCGCGGTGAAAACGCGCAACTGTTCGGATGCGCTAAGTCGCCCATAAAGCGGCAAGACTTCGGTGTCCTTCAACTTTCGACCGTTCAGCAATTCGGCTGCGTCGCGGATTTCGTTCTCTCCCGAGAAAAACACGAGTACATCGCCTGGCGCTTCGTTTGCCAGCTCGTCGAGCGCCGACACCAAAGCGTCAAGAATATCGGTGGGCTCTGCCGGTTGGTTTGGCGGGGCAGGTTGCGCGGATTCGCTGACTGGCGGAACTGACGGCCGGTACCGTATCTCCACTGGATAAGTGCGACCGGAAACTTCGATGATTGGCGCGGGTTTTCCTTCGCGCTCAAAATGCTTTGCAAAACTTTCCGGGTCGATCGTCGCGCTTGTGACGATCACTTTGAGTTCTGGGCGTTTGGGCAAAAGTTGCTTCAAGTATCCGAGCAGAAAATCAACGTTGAGGCTACGTTCGTGTGCTTCGTCGATGATGATCGTGTCGTACTTGCGTAGCATCCGATCGCGGTGGAGTTCGTTGAGGAGGATGCCATCGGTCATGAGCTTGATCCGAGTGTTCGCGCTTACCCGATCCGTAAATCGCACTTGGAAGCCAACAAGACCACCGAGTTCGGTACCGAGTTCTGTTGCGATTCGTTCAGCAATTGTGCGAGCTGCGAGCCTACGTGGCTGAGTGTGACCAATCGACTTACGGCCAAGCTCGAGACAGATCTTTGGGAGCTGTGTTGTCTTGCCGCTACCGGTCGCGCCCGCGACAATAACGACCTGGTTGTTGCTGATTGCACGGGCAATTTCTTCACGGTGCTGGCTTACCGGAAGTTCAAGCGGATAGTGGATCTCGGGGGACATGAGCCCTCCAGCCTAATTGCAAATTCGACCTTGGGAGAATTATTCAAGCCGCCTCAAGGTGAAACGTCTGCGCGAATCGTTGAAGCAGAGACTGGTCCCCTGAAAGGATTTTGATCGACCGGCTAGAGAGAGCATTGGTGGCAGAGAGTTCTCCAGCGATTAGTTTGTGGATGTCAGTGTCCGTGACGAAAGAAACGTACGGTGAATCGAATTCGCTTTGACGCTTAGAGACGGATTCGAACGGCTCGACCTCTAATTGGTCTGAATACACCTGCAGTCTCAATCCGAAGTCCGTGATTTGCGCATCATAGGTTGTGGCTGGTAGCAGCCTTGCAATGGCGGGTTGAAACGCTGTGCGAAACGTCATTGCCATTGAATCCGGGGTGATGATTTCGCCCGGCTTAGGTTCCCCCAAAGCTTGAAAACCCCAGCGTCCAAGTGAGAGCACGACATCCTCAAGTTGTTGTCCGAACGAAGTGAGTCGATAGGCCAGACCGTGGTGAAGTGGGATTCGTTCGATGATTCCCGACGATTGCAGTTCCTTGAGCCTCGCGCTCAAAACGTTCGTTGGGATCTTTGGGAGTCCAAGCTTGAGGTCACTGTATCGCCTCGGCCCAACGAGCAGATCGCGAACGATAAGCAAGGCCCAGCGCTCACCAATCAATTCAACGGCGGTTGCTATGCCATCGAACTGGCCGTATTCTCTTGCCGCCATTCTCGATGCCTGTGGCTTAAGCTTTTCCGGCTTGTTGCGCCATGTATTCTTCAGGGCCAAGAGCGATCGCTTCCGGCGCCATCCATTGAATTGCAAAATGGTTGCCAGCTGGGTCTTCGAAGTCGCGAGTGTACATGAAGTCGTAGTCTTGAGCTTCGCCGCTTTCGGCCCCTCCGGCGGCCATCACCTTTTCGATGAACGCATCGACTTCTTCACGGGTGTCTGCGCTTATCGCCACTTGAGTCTGCAGGGTTTCGCTCGGATCAACGATCTTCTTCGTTGTAAAGGTTGCCATGAACTCGCGATCCATGATCATGAGATAAACCGTGTCTGTGACGCTAAAGCAAACACCTCTCTCGTCACTCATTTGAGGATTGAACTTCCAGCCAAGATCGGTGTAGAAGCGGGTTGCCTTCTCAACATCGTTCGTTGGGAGGCTGATAAAAATCACGTCTTGCATTGTCTTTCTCCCTTGTTTTTCGTTGCCTCAGGGTCGAGGACTAGTCACTCGAGTCTTCATGCTTGCAAAAAACAAGTAAACTTGTCAATAGCAAGTAATCAAATCTTTGGCAGATCTTTTAACCAGTTTTCAAAAGTCTGCTTGCCCAAGGTTGCACTGGCATCCGGAAGGATCGAACCGTCACGCAGGCCCTTGAAGAATTTGCCTGGCAGCGGGAGTGCTAATACCCAGCGCTTCTGTCCATTGGCAGCGAGGTAGCGCTTTGCCATCGAGCCGAGGTCTTCAACCTTTGGGCCGCCGAGATCGTTCACTCTTCCAGCAGGCTTCTTCTCGGCCAAATCGACCAAGGCAGCGGCGACTTCAGCAGCGGCAATCGGTTGTGTAATGGCTTTCGGGACAATCGCGATTGGTCCTGCTGAAAGTGCAAGCATTTGCACCGCAAATTCGTGAAACTGGGTTGCCCGAAGAATGCTCCAAGCAACCTCGCCGGACTTCACGGTTTCCTCTTGAGCGACTTTGCCCGCGTAGTAGCCGCTGTTGATCTTGTCGATGCCGACAATCGAGAGTGTCACGTGGTGGGCTACCCCGGCATCCTTTTCGGCTTTGAGCAGGTTTCGACTTGAAATCTTGAAGAACTCGATGGCTTGCGTTTCGTTTGCCGCACTCGTGCCGCAAACGTCGATTACCGCATCCACCCCTTTTAGCGCCTCAGGCAGCCCAACCCCAGTTTCTAAGTCGATTCCGTTCGAGCGTGAAAGTGGAACGACAGTGTGGCCACGTTCAGTAGCGATTCGTGCAACATGCTTGCCGACCGTGCCGGTTGCTCCAGCGATTGCGAGTTTCAATTGGTGCTCCGTTCTACTTAGTTGCCTACCTGGCCGGTTCGGATTCGTTTTGATCTTCCAAATTCGCATGGCTCACTTCTCGGGTTTTTCTGCCTGGAAGAAACATGAGGATGCCAAGTAGCAGGCTCGTACCCAAAGTCAGGATGTTGCCTACTACGTCGATCGGTGCATATTCGCCCAGGTGCTGTGAGTGGTAGACCAAGTGGAGAGCGCCGAAAATCGCGAGGGCAAGTCCGATAATCCGCGTGACAATGAGGTCGCTTCGAAAAATTGCCCAAACACACGCCGCGACTATCCCTAGGTAGAGCCCTCCGAAATCACGGATGAGGTGTTCATTGAACGGTCCATCTGCGGCAACCCAAGCACTACCTAGGCCAGGGAAGTTGTCGTAGAAGTTTCGGGGGAAAAAGTATGCCCATATCCCCAAATACGACCCGAATGCCGCGGCGATTCCGGTGACAATTCTCCGATATGAGTTATTCACGATCCGATGTTTCGATTTAGTAGCGTGTTCCAGCGGACTCAAAATCGGCCAATATCAAGTGACCATTTATACCCTACTCCGTTGCGAAGTATTGTTTCGCGGAAGGTGGTAGGTCGGAATTTGAGGTCGAAAGACTACGGACGGTTCATAGAAAGTTGCGCGATATCGTGTCGTAAATGTATACATCAAGGTGATATTTCCCTATGAAGCTTCCCAATACGCGCCAAAAGCGGTACTTTTGTATACAAAGATTGGATCGGGATGCGAGCTAGCGACAAGGCGTACTTGCGACTTCGCGACGAAATCCTGCATTGGCGCACCCCACCGGGCACTGTACTTGCCGAAGTCGAGCAGGCTCAGCGGCTCGGGATATCGCGCACTCCAATTCGTGAAGCGTTCTCGCGGCTAACCGCTGAAGGACTCCTGGTGCCGCTAGCCGGGCGCGGCCTAGTCGTAACCGAACTTTCGCGCGAGACGATCATCGACATGTTTGAACTTCGGATCGCGCTCGAATGTGAAGCAGCGCGAATTGCCGCAACTAATGTCGAGCGTCTCTCAATGACCGACGAGTTCGAGAACATTCACGCCGAACTTCTGAATTATGAGAACCTCATCGAACTCGGTGACGAACTAAAGAGCTATTACGAGCTAGTAGCAAGGCTCGATGCTGCTCTGGATGCCGCAGCCACAAACCAGTTTCTTCTCTCCGCGATAAACCAACTTCGCCCGCATTTAGCCAGAGTGCGTCAACTCGCTCGCGACAACAAGACGCGACTCGTTGAAGCGGCTCGAGAGCACTTGACAATCGTGGAGGCGATAATCGCGGGCGATGCGGAACTTGCTGCGGATGCGACATCCGTGCATTTGAAGAAAAGCCTCAACAACATCCTCCGCTCGGTCGATGCGGCCGGTGGGATAAGTAAGCCATTACAGGGAAAAGGAGCAGCATGAAGCAGCACGAAGTTCGAGTCCACAAGAGCGAAGAGAACCTTGCGCGGCAAGACCAACTTGCGTGGAAGATCGCCGAGGTTGCGGTTGACCCGGTAGAGGTGACTCCTGAGGTCACCGATATGGTCATAAACCGGATCATCGACAATGCCTCGGTTGCTGCCGCTTCGCTATTGCGTGCGCCCGTGGTTTCGGCGAGGGCGCAGGCGCTTTCTCAACCGACTTCAACCGGCGGTCACGGTGCAACAGTGTTCGGGCCGAATCTAGATCGCAGGGCTACTCCTGAGTGGGCGGCTTGGGCGAACGGGGTTGCGGTTCGCGAACTCGACTATCACGACACATTTCTCGCCGCGGAATATTCGCACCCAGGCGACAACATCCCGCCGATTATCGCCGTAGCGCAACACGTCGGCAAGGGCGGGCACGACCTAATTCGTGGGATCGCGACCGGTTACGAAATCCAAATCGACCTCGCGAAGGCGATCAGTCTGCACGCCCACAAGATTGACCACGTTGCCCACCTCGGTCCGTCGGCTGCTGCAGGGATCGGCACTTTGCTTGGGCTTGACACCGAGACGATTTTCCAAGCGATCGGTCAAGCCCTGCACACTACTACCGCAACGAGGCAGTCCCGAAAGGGCGAGATCTCGACTTGGAAGGCGCACGCTCCAGCTTTCGCAGGGAAGATGGCGGTCGAATCTGTTGACCGTGCAATGCGCGGGCAAACCAGCCCGACCCCGATTTACGAGGGCGAGGATGGCGTGATCGCTTGGTTGCTTGACGGACCGGAAGCTCGCTACAGCGTTCCACTCCCGGAACACGGCGAGGCGAAGCGCGCAATTCTCGACAGCTACACGAAGGAACACTCCGCCGAGTATCAAGCCCAAGCTTGGATTGACCTTGCCCGCAAACTACACAACGAGCATCCTGAACTTGCGTCCGCGGCTGGCGTCGAAAACATCAAGTCGATTGTGATTCACACGAGCCACCACACGCACTTCGTCATCGGTTCCGGTGCGAACGATCCGCAAAAGTATGACCCGGATGCGAGCCGTGAAACCCTCGACCACTCGATTCCCTACATTTTCGCTGTCGCACTTCAAGACGGTGAGTGGCACCATGAGCGTTCTTATTCGCCGGAGCGTGCACACCGCACTGACACGGTTGCGCTTTGGAAGAAGATCACGACCGAAGAGGATGCCGAGTGGACCCGTCGCTACCACTCGAACGACCCAGCCGAAAAAGCGTTCGGTGGGCGGATCGAAATCACGCTAACCGACGGTTCGAAGATCGTTGACGAAATCGCGGTAGCCGACGCGCATCCGCTCGGTGCCAGGCCGTTCGCTCGCGAACAGTACATCGCCAAGTTCCGCACCCTGGCGGAGCACGTGCTAGAAGCAGAAGAAATCGAACGCTTCTTGACCCTAGTTCAACGCCTCCCCGAACTTTCCGCGGATGACGTGCTAGGCCTAAGCATCGTTGCGGCCCCCGGCCTCCTATCCAAAGTACCCACACCCAAAGGCCTCTTCTAATGCCCACCACACCAACAACAACATCCACCGAGTCGCCCACTTCCGCCCTGTTTTGGACTGCGAAGTGGGCGGAAGTGGGCAACTCGCGGGGAAAGAAAGGGGGGGAGAGCTCGTGCTTTATTCAGAGGTAACGGCGGCGGAGAAGCGGAAGGGGCTTCGGCAGGGGCTAAAGGACGGAAAGCTTCTGCGGTTTCCGGGGTCATTTAATCCGCTCAGTGCGAAGCTCATTCAAGATAAAGGGTTTGAGGGCGTCTACATTTCGGGTGCGGTGCTTTCCGCCGACCTCGGACTGCCGGACATCGGCTTGACGACTTCGAGTGAGGTAGAAGGTCGCGCCGCGCAAATCACAAGGATGACGGACCTTCCAGCGATCGTCGACGCCGACACGGGTTTTGGTGAGCCGATGAACGTTGCCCGAACAATCCAATCGTTCGAAAACGCGGGCGTTGCGGGCCTTCACATCGAAGACCAGGTCAACCCGAAGCGTTGCGGTCACCTCGATGGCAAAGCTGTCGTCGAAACGGATGTCGCGGTAAAGAGGATTCGCGCGGCAGTATCTGGCCGGCGGGACGAGAACCTCTTGATTATTGCCCGCACCGACATTCGCGCTCTTGAGGGACTCGACTCCGCGATTGATCGGGCCAAGAAACTGGCGGATGCCGGGGCCGACATGATCTTTCCAGAAGCGATGCGGGACCTCGGCGAGTTTGAGGCGATGGTCAAGGCGCTCGATGTGCCAGTAATGGCGAACATGACCGAGTTCGGCAAGAGCGACTTGTTCACGACGAAAGAACTCGAAAACGTCGGAATCAGCCTCGTAATATACCCCGTGAGTTTGCTTCGCCTTGCGATGGGTGCAGCAGAGCGGGGCCTGAACACATTGCTTGCTGAGGGTACGCTGAAAGGTGTTGTGCCTGAAATGCAAACCAGGGCGCGACTGTATGAACTGCTGGATTACGAGGCGTACAACACCTTCGACTCCGGCGTATTCAACTTCACGCTCGAAGGGAACAGGAGCTGAAAATGGCTGAAGAAACCAAGCAGCAAGGACTGCCGGAGCCAGAGATCCACAAGGGGCTCGCGGGTGTAGTTGTTGATACGACCGCGATTTCCAAGGTCAATCCGGCAACGAATTCACTCATGTATTACGGCTACCCCGTTCAAGAGTTGGCCGATAATTGCCAGTTTGAAGAGGTTGCGTATTTGCTTTGGAACGGCGAACTTCCAAACGATTTGCAATTGGAGGAGTTCCAAAACTTTGAGCGGTCCCTCCGGGCACTCGATCATCGAGTCAAGAAAGTCATCGACGAGTTGCCGACTACGGCGCACCCCATGGATGTCGTTCGCACAGCCGTTAGCGTGCTTGGTGCTTGTGACCCAGAGGTTGCAGAAAATGACCACGCTACAAATCTCAACAAGGCGATCAAGATGTACGCCCAGTTACCTGCGATCGTCGCCTACATCCAACGCCGTCGTCGCGGACTCGAACTCATCGAGCCACGCGAAGACCTCGCATTCTCGGCGAATTTCTTGCACATGACTTTCGGCGATGTGCCAGACCTGACCGTCGTGAACGCGTTTGATGTTTCGATGATCCTGTATGCCGAACACTCATTTAACGCATCCACGTTCACGGCTCGAGTTGTCACAAGTACGCTTTCGGACATCTATTCTGCGGTCACTGCGGCGATCGGTGCGCTGAAGGGTCCGCTTCACGGGGGTGCAAATGAAGCGGTTATGCACATCCTGGACGAGATTGGTAGCGCGGATTTGGCGGAAGCCTGGTTGGACAACGCGCTCGAGAACAAGCGCAAAATTATGGGCTTCGGTCACCGCGTCTACAAGAACGGCGACTCGCGAGTGCCCACCATGAAGGCGGCGCTTGGAACGCTAATCAACCACTACGACCGGCGCGATCTCGCGAAACTTTACGACGCGCTCGAAGTCGCTATGGAGAAAAAGAAGGGCATAAAGCCAAACCTCGATTACCCTTCCGGGCCGGCATACAACTTGATTGGGTTCGACACGGAAATCTTCACTCCGCTATTTGTCATGAGTCGAATCACCGGATGGACCGCGCACGTTATGGAGCAATTGAAGGCGAACTCACTCATCCGTCCACTCTCGGCATACGACGGACCGAAGCAAAGGCATGTGCCGGTAAAGTCGTAGCGTGACGCAGTCCCGGGTCCGTGTGCTGAGGCTTGCCGCAATCGGGGCCGGGGTCGGATTCTTCTCGGGACTGTTTGGTGTCGGCGGGGGAGTCATCCTTGTGCCGCTCCTTGTTGCGGTGATGCAATTCGATCAGAGGCGCGCGAGTGCAACCTCCCTTGCGGCCGTGCTGCCGACCGCGATTGCCGGAATGGCAGCGTACGCTACCCACGGCTCAGTCGATCTGATCGCTGCTACGTTGCTCGCCGCAGGAGCGATTTGCGGTTCACTTGTCGGCACTTGGCTGTTGCATAAAATTCATCAACGCGTCCTGCGGATCATTTTCATCGTGTTCCTGGTGTTACTTGCGGTGAGGATGTTCCTATTAGTTCCAGACAGAAGCGTGGATCTCGCTTATACGTCCGTCGTAATCGGTGGCTTGATCCTGCTTGGTTTTGCGACCGGGGTGCTTTCAGGCTTACTCGGAATCGGTGGCGGGGTGTTCGTGGTCCCGATGCTCATGATCCTGTTTGGACTTGGCGATCTCGTCGCAAAGGGAACTTCGCTGCTCATGATGATTCCAACAGCCATCACCGGCAGCGTCGCCAATTACCGCCGAGGGCACACCGACCTAAATGCTGCCGGCATAATCGGTTGCTTGTCCGTTCCGGCATCGATCGGGGGTGCTGCGCTCGCGTGGGCGGTGCCGGCAAATGTTGGCAGCATCCTGTTTGCACTCTTGCTGGTTTACAGCGCGGTGCAACTGACTTGGACTTTACGGAAGCGGCGCAGCTGACTAGGGTGCTCTGACTTGGGCGCTCTGACTTGGGTGCGGCGGCGATTGGCTCGGTCGTTGCAGAAGAAGCCGAACGCCTAGGCTTGAGACTATGCAGACTGTAACTCTCAACGACGGCAAGACAATCCCACAACTTGGATTTGGCGTGTTCAAGGTAGACCCGGCCGAAACCGAACGGATCGTAACTGAGGCGCTCGAAGTTGGCTACCGTCACATCGACACTGCCGCAATTTATCGGAACGAAGAGGGCGTCGGGCGGGCGATTGCGGCATCTGGTATTCCCCGCGAAGAGCTCTACATCACGACCAAACTTTGGAACGACCGCCAGGATGATGCTCAGGCAGCGATGGCGGAGAGCCTTGAGAAGCTCGGACTCGACTACGTTGATTTGTACCTGATTCACTGGCCCGCTCCGTCGAACGACAAGTATGTCGGCGCTTGGGAATCACTCATTGAGCTGCGCTCGCAGGGGCTCACGAAAAGCATCGGTTTAGCGAACTTCGTTGTGCCTTATCTTGAGCGCATTTTGAAAGAGACGGATGTCGTGCCAGCCGTCGATCAAATCGAGCTGCACCCGGCGCACCAACAGCCGGCAACTGTCGAACTCGCGCGCAAGAACGGCGTCGCAATCGAGTCTTGGGGCCCGCTCGGTCAGGCGAAATACCCGCTACTTGAATACCCCGAATTGACCGGACCGGCTGCTGCGCACGGCAAGACCGCCGCGCAAGTCGTAATTCGTTGGCACTTGCAAAACGGTTACATCGTGTTCCCGAAGACGAACCACAAGGCACGGATGATCGAGAACTTTGAAGTATTCGACTTCGAGTTGAGTGACTCCGAGATGGCCGCGATAACCGCACTTGAGCGCGAAGGAATGGTCGGCGGCGACCCGCACGCGCTCCACTGATTACGGGTACAAACGCTCGTGGTGCCATCCCGAATCGGTAAGTTCATAGCGGAGCCGCCGATGCATGCGACTGGCTGCGCCGTGCCAAAACTCGACTGTTGTCGGGCGGAGCCGGTATCCGTTCCAGTCATCGGGGCGAGGAAGAGGGATGCCGGGAGCTGCGAGTCGTTCGGCCTCTTCGTGATACGCCGCGTCATCCGGTAGCGGTTCGCTTTGCTTGGAGGCCGCCGATCCCGCTTGCGATTGGAGTGGTCGGTCCCGCCAAATCTCATCCGACAATTCCTTGCTGGCTAATTCGACCGGACCGGTCAGACGCAATTGCTGCCTGGTCTCGCGCCAGTAGGCAACGATTGCCGCTTTCGGGTTTTCCGCGAGTTGATGCCCTTTGACGCTGCTCGAATTCGTTGCGAACACGACACCGTTGAGGTCGAACAGTTTCGCAAGCACGAACCGATTGGTGACATCCCCATCGGCGCCAACCGTGGCAATCGCGATGTTGTACGGTTCGATCACGCCGAGCTTCACGACACGATCCGCCCACTCGACCACTAGCGGCATCGGATCCGCCGGCGGTGTATCGAATTCAGGCAAATCGAGGTCAATAGTGCCGGTCACTGACGGTTTTGAGCGCATCTCTCATCCTTTCATCGACGAATTGCCTGAATTACGAACACAACAGGTCGTTATGGCCCGGGCTTTGGGTGGATGACGACTCGGGTACCTCGCGGAGTGTCGACGAGCCAGTCGCGCATCCCCGCGCTCGCGAACGCGGCCTCGAGCGAGGCACGGTTTTGGCTGAAGTGTTCCCAGTCCTCGGTGTGGATGCCGACCACAGTATGAGCGCCAAGTCGGGATGCGGCTGTTGCGGCATCCGCAGAGCCGAACGTCAAATCAGCGTCGATTTCCTCGACCCGCGCAGCACCGGCGTTGATGATCGCGAGTTCGACTTGCCCGTGGTTTTCGACGATTCCGTCGACAATTTCGAGGGAGGAGTTATCTCCACTAAACCAGGCGGTTGGAGCGTCGAGCGCTTCGAGCCGAAACCCGATTACTGGACCCAAGACTTCGTCGAGTTCTGCTGGACCGTGAAGTGCCGGGGTGGCCGTCACTCTGACGACACCGACATTCTTGCCTTCGCCGGGCGCGAGCCCGAGCGCATTGCCGCCTAACTCGTTAGCGCCGACTCGCGTAGTCAAAGTCAAAGGGACCGTTTCAAGAAATTCCTTGCCGCGGATGTCCAAGTTGTCTTCGTGGTGGTGGTGCGAAAGTAACACAAGGTCAACTTTGCCAAGCTGTTCCGGTTGAAGGGCGGGACCGCGAGTCTTCACGAGCGCTTGGCCGCCGTCGGGGTCGGGGTAGACACCCGGTTCGTCAAACGTTGGATCGGTCAGGATTCGCAGGCCAGCGTATTCGAGCAGGATGGTCGGCCCGCCGATGTAAGTGACTGCGACTTCATCCATACTTTGAGGTTAGTCCGAATCGAAGGGCTGGGTGTTTTCGAGTTCATGAGCACCCCGCTCCGCCTGAGCGTAGCGTGGAATCATGCCGAATGCGCTCGCGAATTCACTCAGTCCATACCTTCGTCAGCACGCAGAGAATCCGGTGGATTGGCAACCGTGGGGTCAAGCGCCATTCGAAGAAGCGGCAAGGCGCGGCGTTCCACTTTTCATTTCTATCGGTTACGCGACTTGCCATTGGTGTCACGTGATGGCGAGGGAAAGCTTCAGCGACCCTTCGATTGCGAAACTGTTGAATGAGAATTTCGTGCCGGTGAAGGTTGATCGAGAAGAGCATCCCGAAGTCGATTCAACTTTTCTAACTCAGGCAAGTGCGTTCACTCAAAATCTTGGCTGGCCTCTAAATGTCTTTGTCACTCCGGCGGGCGCAGCATTTTTTGCGGGAACATATTGGCCGCCGGATGCCATGCGCGGTCATCCTTCATTTCGTCAGATTCTGGATCGCGTGATTGAAGCTTGGCGCGACCATCGAGACGAAATCCAACACTCGGCAGCCTCCCTAATAGCGGCAATTCCGCAGTTGACGACCCCCGGCACTACGGAATTGCCGGACTTGGGGGGTTGGGATGCGGGGTTGAGTCAGGTGGTTTCCCAATTGGAAGCGCAAGAAGATTCGCAATTTGGGGGATTTGGTGCAGCGCCGAAGTTCCCATTAGCGCCCGTGCTGAACTTCTTGCTTGAGTTTGCATCTGAAAGTTCAACTGGACTTGCCACTAGAAGCCTTTCAGCGATGGCTGAGTCGGGGCTTCGCGACCAAGTAGAGGGTGGGTTTTTCCGCTACGCAACCCGACGAGACTGGACTGAGCCGCACTACGAACGGATGCTCTACGACAACGCCCAACTCTTAGAAAGTTACGCAAGGGTCGCCTCGCAAAGGGGCCCAGACGCAACACTCGCAATGAGCACTGCGCAAGGTATCGCCAATTTTCTGCTGACGATCTTAAGAGTGGAGGGTGGTTTCGCATCCGCGCAAAACAGTGAAAGCGTCGTCGACGGTTACTTGACGGAAGGCGATTACTACGCACTCTCCGCGGAACAACGTAAAAAGCAACCGAGACCGGCCCTCGACGAGAAAGTACTCGCCGGATGGAACGGAATGGCGATCGGCGCGCTCGCCGAGGCCGGGTTCAGACTCGAGCAACCTGAGTGGATTAGCGCCGCCCTGAAAGTCGCAAACGAGTTACTTGCAAATCACAAATCGCCAGACGGCCGCTTGATTAGGGCAACGCTCGCGAGTGAGCGTTCGCCCGCAGCCGCAACTTTGGAGGATTACGGTTTGCTCGCTGTTGGTTTATTGCAATTGGCGCTCGCCAGTGGGGATGTAGCTTTCGCACTTGAAGCCAAGAGCCTTGTTGATTTGTGCACGCTCGAGAACAGTTTTGGCATCCCCGGAGGCGGAGACCCGACGTTGCAGTCGCTTGGCATTCAAGTCGCGGACCCAACAGAAGGGCCCTACCCATCTGGCGAGAGTGCATTGGCTCAAGCTTGCAGCGTTCTGTTCCAGCTAACTAGCGACCGAAAGTATCAGGATGCTGCTCGACGCTCAATCGGCGCGTTATGGAACTTTGCGGTGCAGCATCCATTGGGTTTCGGGGGTGCGCTGACTGTTGCGGCGAGCCTAAGTCGACCCGATTCGCAACTGGTGATTGTTTCAGGCGAACCCATTGATTCCGCAATGGCTGAGTTTTCAAGGACGTTTAGACCAAGGGCCTCAATTGTGCTAACGCTAAGTGAAACTCAAGCACGCGAGTGGGCCGATGCGGGATTTGAACTTCTGAGCTACCGTGGCACAAGCAACGGCAAAACTACCGCCTATTTTTGCGAAGATTTTGTTTGTCGCTTGCCAGTTACCGACTTGGCCGCACTCGAAGCCTTGCTCGCGGGCTGAGTCTTCGCAGCAGTGGCCTTCGCGGCAGCAGGTTTCGCGGTAGCAGTATTAACTGCAGCAGTATTCGCAGTCGCAGCCTTTGCGACCTTGCCAACTTCCTCTTCTTCGGGATGAGTCCTAAACCACCAGTAGATTCCAAGGCAAACTGCCGAGAACACCGCCATCACTAGAATCCATACCCACAGCGGTTGCCGGATGTCCCCCCAAAGCCCGCCGTTACCGACAACAATCACAAAGAATGTGATTACCGTCACGAGATACACGAGCGCCCAGCGCAGTTTGGAGGCGCGGTAAAGTGTGCGCCCATCGAAGTAAGTGATCGGGAGCAACGCGATCACCAATGTTGAAAGCCCCGCAGCGGCAATCGCGGACACCGTGTCATCGAACAGTGCGCCCAAGAAACTTTCCTTTGCGATCGCACCTGAAACCAGGTTGTAGATCGCCCATCCGATTATCGAAAGCCCGAACAAAACGGATGCCCAACTGATCACGTATTTCACTTCGCCTTTTCGACTCACTCTCGCCCCGAGCGTGAGCGTAAGGATGAGTCCGATCAGCAGTCCCGGTGCGAAGTCCAAGAACCTTGAGGCGATCACACCGAGCAGTGCAATCAGTAATCCGAATGGTTGCAGTTGGATTGCCGAAGTTATTTTGAAGTTTCGTTTCAGAATCCAACTCGTAATTACATTCGCAATGTAGCCAAGTACGAACGTTGCGATTGTGCATGAAAGGAACAGCCGCAGCGAAGTGAGATCAAATCCGAAACGAGGGTCAGCAAAACTGAGGATCAACGAAGCCACGACCGTGAGAATGATTCCACCAACGAGTGGGCGCTTCTTAGCTCGCCGTTTGATTCGCTCCCACCAAGCCATCTTCGGCAGGCGGAATCTGCCAAAGATTCTGGCGTAGTTTTCATCCAAACTTGAATTCACAAGTTCCGCCGGGAACGCGACGAAGAACAGCAACGCTACACCGCTTCCAACTCCAGCCGCAATTCCAAGTGGGCTCGAGAACACTTCACTAAATTGGGGAAGCGACCCCGTGAACGCGCTAGGTGCGGCCGGTTCATTACGATCAACAGTTTTCGCTAGTGCGCGACGTTCACTCCTGGGGTCAACTGGTTGCTCACCCGAGCTATCCGCGGGGGTCGGTGTTGCATCCGTTTGGTTTGGCGACACTTCGATTGACGGTAACGGTTGCACAGAAACGGGTAGTTGCGCAGTTTTGACTAGGCCGCTGGGATCCGTGGCAGTGGCAACAAATGTGTGGGCGCCCGGCTTTAGATCGGATGGGATCATCGCAGAAATCTTGAATAGGCCATTGGCCGTTACAGTCACAGTCCCGAGTGGGACGGGGTCCGAGTGCAACACGAGCGAAACGTCTGTGCCTGTTGGCAACCCAGTGCCGGTGAGCGTGACTGTGTCCCCGGGTAGTGGGAATGGGTTATCGGAACTAAGTGAAAAGTTCCATTCAGGAATCGGAGTGGGGGTGGGTTCTGGTGCGGGTTGGGTTGGCTTCTTGGCGGCTGGCGGTGGGGCTGTCAGGGTAATTCGAATTTGCGGTTGCGAAGCGGCGGCACTCCAGTTTCCCGACGAGTCTGACTGTGAAAAATATAGGTCGTGAGCGCCGTAACTCAACTGCTGCGAAATTGTGCAAGTGAACGTTCCACTACCGCTCACCGTGGCGCCTTGTGTGCAAGTTCGAGGGTTTCCAGATTCGAGTATTTGCAAGTTTGCCCCGGGCTCACCCGTGCCAGTAATCGTCGGATGATGACCAACGACGGTGGCGAACAATGTCGAACCCGACATGGTGCCACTCGGGCCTGTTACCGTCGGGATACCCGGTGGGGTGTTATCAATGATCGTCAATGGCACAGTATTGCCTAGGGCCGATTCATTTGTAGCCAGGTCAGTCTGGGAGGCTTGCAAGGCGTGCACTCCCGCCGGAATGGATGTCGTTAAGACGCAACCCCAATTTCCCAAATAGTCAACCGTTCCATCCGCGCAATCAATTGGGTTGCCGTCTGCCCAGATCGTAACTCCGGCATCCGGTTCGCCGGTTCCGGTCAGAATTATCGAGGGTGAACTATTGGATGGCGTCGTCGGGGGATTAATTGTTGGGGGAAGCGGCGCGACGGTGTCGATGTGGATTGTTCGATAGCTCGAGAAAATTGTTGTAGCACCAAATGTTGATTGGACTAGATAGGTGTAGTCGCCGTCTGGTAGTGGTGCTGAAACACAGTTCCAAGACTGGTTCACCACGGTACCGCCACACATGTGCGTCAAAAAGTCTGAAGTGTAGACATCGAAGTAGCTGCCATCCGAATCACCCACGAAAGTCGGACTGTTGTATTTGCTCCAGAATCCATCGGATGGCGAAGTGATTGTTGGCTGGCGCACAACCGTGATAGTGATTGCCGGCCCGGGCGCAGATGTGGATGGTACTGAATCGGTCGCCGTTGCCCGAATGTAGTTGAGCCCCAAAGGTAGTGTTCCCGTTGGGCTATTGCAAAACCAGATTGTCGTGGGTGGCGTAGTTGGCACAGTGCAATAAGGAGAATAGTTCACGCCATCAGTGGAGTATTCGACGTTAATTTGGGTTACCCCGGCATCCATGCTGCCCTGAACGGATGGTTGGTTTGAGGCGGTTATCCACGGATCGGGGAATGTTTGATCAACCGTTGGTGGGTTTGGAGCCGCGAAAACTGGCGAAACCCCAAACAGTAGCCAAGAGCCAACGAGCGCAAGCACGATTGTCGCAACTAAGGCACGGAAGTATTTCAGCGGCTTCATTTTCAGACCCAGGTCGGCATCCAGTAATGCAACTGGATAAACCAAAGCGGCATTTGCATTCCAGTCCAGAGTGGGTAGAAGAACATGCTAAGTAAGACCATCGAGACGAGAATAATCGCCACAGTGCGAATCCCGCCGGTTCTTCGCCAATAATCATCCGTCGACTTGCCGAGAATTAGCGAGAGCACGTACGCCAATCCGAGGATGAGGAACGGCTCGAACACGATTGTGTAGAACTGAAACGTGGTTCGATCCAGGTAAATCAACCAAGG
Organism: Cryobacterium sp.; assembly: GCA_019639015.1. GTDB lineage: Bacteria > Actinomycetota > Actinomycetes > Actinomycetales > Microbacteriaceae > Terrimesophilobacter. The sequence goes on from JAHBSS010000002.1 coordinate 23,421, forward strand.
AAGATATCCGATCGCTATGCCCGCGAGAATTGCGCCGACTTGCCATTGCCGAAACCTGATCAGTCGGTAGACGAGGTAAAGCGCTGCGATCGCGGCACCCCACCAAATTAGGGGGTTGGCAATTTCGGTGATGGATTCGCCACAGCGAGCAAATTGACAGCCGTTTTGCCCAAAGTCGCTTCCTTGGTAATACATCGAGGTCGGCCGGATCATGAGCAACCAAGTGAGCGGGTTAGCCGAATAACTGTGGGCTTGATGCAAATTGATGTGGAACGAGTATGCGCTCGCTTGATAGTGCCAGAAACTTTGCCAGTCAAGAGGAACCCAGCTAAGTAGACCTTGCCAAGCGTTACCTTTTTGTTCAGCCCAGTGCCGGTAATAGCCCCCATTAGTTGCGAACCAACCAGTCCAAGAAACCAAATACGCGATCAGGGCGATGGGTACCGTCAGCAGAAAACTCACTGGTGCCTGCTTGAAAACGGTGCCGGTGGCGAAGAAGGTGACACCTTCTTTTCGTCTTGCAACCGCATCAACAACAAGCGAGTAGATCGCGAAGCCAGCCAGAAAGTAAACCCCATTCCATTTCACGGCACTCGCGAGCCCGAGGCTCAGCCCCATTGCGAAAAGCCAGGGTCTTCGCCAGAGGGCGGGACCCCAATCGATCGACTTTGCGGCTTTTTCACGACGAAGCTTCCACTCGAGCAATCGGGCCCTGGACTGATTTCGGTCGAGAAGTAGGAACATAAAACCGAGAGTCACAAACACCGTCAGGATGCCGTCGAGCAGTGAAACCCTCGACATGACGATGGCGTTTCCGTCGATCGCAATCAGGCCGCCAGCGATCGTCGCGATTAGCGTGGACTTAAACATCATCCGGGCGATAATTGCGACAAGTGCCACCAATAGGATGCCGAAAATTGCTGTGCTAAACCGCCACCCGAACGAGTTCTCGGCTCCAAAAATCGCGAGCCCTATCGAGATGATCCACTTACCTAGCGGTGGGTGGACAACATAGGAACCTTCGTCAGTGAACCCGTTCACTTGACCGGAATTGAAAAAACTGTCTGACTCTGCTGGCCAAGATGCCTCGTATCCGAGATGCATTAGAGTCCAGGAATCTTTGACGTAATAGGTTTCGTCGAACACCAACGAATGAGGTTGCGCAAGATTCCAAAGACGAAGTATTCCCGCAAGTAGAGTGACGCTTATTGGACCTGCCCAAGCCCAAATCATTTGTCTTAGAGGGGTGCGCAACATTCTTGCCCACCAGTCATCCAAGCGTGATCCGAGCGGTAGCGGTTCGTCGTCTAGATCGATGGTTGGCTGAACCGAAGCGGTTGTGTTCACTCCTTTGACCACCGAGTCGAAGTCACCGCTGTCAGTCACCCCGTAATGCTAACGAACGGGCTAGAGATTTTGTCACGAAGTTGCTGCTGGGATTTGCGAGTCGAGTCGTTCACCTCGCCCGAGGTGGCAGGATGTAGCCGTGATCATCTTGGCTGCAACCCCAATCGGTAACCTCGGGGATGCCAGTCGCAGGCTCGTTGACGCTCTCGAGGCGGCAGAAATTGTGGTGGCTGAAGACACGCGTGTTGCGATCCAATTGATGCGGGGCCTGCAGGTCAAGAATCAACCAAAACTCGTCGCACTTCACGAACACAACGAGGAAGCTCTTGTTGCCTCGATTGTCGAAGCTGCAAAAACGTCGGACCTGCTCGTTGTCACTGATGCCGGAATGCCGACAATTAGCGACCCTGGTTACAGGCTTGTTGTGGCTGCTACCAATGCCGATGTGCCGGTCACAGTTCTGCCCGGTCCAAGTGCCGTGCTAACCGCGCTTGCGCTCTCTGGTTTACCAACCGATCGTTTTGTGTTTGACGGATTTGTGCCTAGAAAATCGAGACGCAAATTCTTCGCGGGATTGGCGCGGGAGGAGCGAACAATGGTGTTTCTCGAGTCCCCAAACCGTCTTGCAGAAACGCTGAGTGATTTATCCGCCGAATTGGGTGAGGACCGAAAAGTCGCCGTGGCGCGGGAACTCACAAAATTGCATGAGGAAGTCCGGCGAGGAACCGCATCGGAACTCGCCGATTGGGCTCGCGACGGAGTTCGCGGCGAGATTTGCTTGGTTGTGGAGGGCGCTAAGCCGGTGAAAGTCGATTTTGACTCCGCGGCTAGACAGGTTCGAGCTCTGGTCGCATCCGGTAAAGCACTCAAGGAAGCGGCGGCTGAAGTGTCTGAGGTTACCGGCCACAGCAAGCGGGAACTGTACGAGTCTGGGTTGCAACGCCAGTAACAGCTTGAGCGCTCAGAATAGAATTGAGCGCATGCCCTCGGACCGCGCGTTTTACATCACGACCCCCATTTACTACCCAAGCGACCTTCCGCACATCGGGCACGGCTACACAACGGTCGCAACGGACACACTCGCTCGCTGGCACCGTCAAGCGGGCGATGACACCTGGATGCTGACCGGCACCGACGAACACGGGCAGAAAATGCTCAGAGCTGCTGCGGCCAACGGGGTTGGTCCCGAGGAATGGGTTGATCGGCTCGTCAATGAATCTTGGCAACCTCTGCTTGAAGTGCTCGACATCGCAAACGATGACTACATTCGTACGACCCAACCGCGGCACATAGAGCGTGTACAAAAATTCGTTTCAGACATCCACGAGCGCGGTTTCATTTATCAAGGCGAATATGAGGCGCTCTACTGCGTCGGTTGTGAAGAGTTCAAACCCGAATCCGAAATAGTGATCGGCACCGGTGAGTTTGAGGGCGTACCAGTGTGCGCGATTCACTCCAAACCGCTGGAACTACTTAAAGAGCAGAATTACTTTTTCAAACTTGGTGAATTCCAAAAGAAGCTGTTGAAGCTTTACAACGACAATCCCGAGTTTGTGCAACCCGAATCCGCTCGCAACGAAGTGATCTCGTTTGTCAAGCGCGGGCTCAAGGACCTTTCGATTTCTCGATCGCGTTTCGACTGGGGCATCCGAGTGCCTTGGGATGAAACACACATTATTTATGTCTGGGTGGATGCCCTGCTCAATTACGTGACCGCGATTGATTACGGAGATGACAGCCCAGAGTTTGATCGTCGCTGGCCAGCAACACATATTGTCGGCAAGGACATCTTGAGATTTCACGCAGTGATTTGGCCAGCAATGCTAATGGCTGCAGGGGTCGAGGTTCCGAGACAAGTGTTCGCGCACGGTTGGCTCCTTGTTGGCGGTGAAAAGATGTCAAAGTCCAAGCTCACCGGAATAGCTCCGAGCACGATCGTTGACGTGTTTGGTTCAGATGCGTTTCGCTACTACTTCCTAAGCGCGATTGATTTCGGTCAGGACGGTTCATTCAGTTGGGAAGACTTGAACGCCCGCTACCACGCTGAACTCGCAAACGGTTTCGGCAACCTCGCCTCACGCACGATTGCAATGATTGAGAAATATTTCGATGGTGCAGTCCCGACTCCGAGCGATTATTCGGAAGCGGATTTGGCAATCCAACTTCTTGTCTCCAAGGTGGCAAAGGATGCCGACGCTGCGATCGAGAAACTTGCGATTAGTGATGCGATCACATCGATTTGGCAGATTGTGGATGAGCTAAACGGCTACATAACCGATCAAGAACCGTGGGTACTCGCGAAGTCAGAGTCCGATCGGGCAAGACTTAGAACGGTGCTCTACACGGTTGCGGAAGGACTGCGTGCGCTTTCGGTGTTGCTCTCACCGGTCATCCCGAAGTCGACCGCGAAACTTTGGAACGCAATCGGTGGTGAAGGCTCGGTCAAGCATCAGCCGATTAGATCAGCCGGTGATTGGGGTCAGTTGAAAGCCGGTTCAAAAGTGTCTTCCCTGCCGCCGTTATTCCCGAGAATCGAACAGGACGAGACAACTAATTGAACGAGTTGAATCGGGTCAGTTGAAGTGAGCGGCTCAAATTACATTCGGCAACGCGAAGCGAAGTCTGAGCACGGTCAAACGCGCGACCTCAGCTACCCGCCGTTACCAGAACCGTTGCCTGTTCCAGTTTATGACAACCATTCGCACCTAGAAATCGCGGACGGCGAGAACCCGATGGACTATCGCGAGCATCTTGACCTCGCGGGCGAAGTCGGGATTCGTGGCGCAATTCAAGTTGGCGGAGATCTTGCAACTTCACACTGGTCTGCAGAAGTCGCCGCCAAAGAACCGAGGTTGCTGGCCGCAGTTGCAATACATCCGAACGAGAGCCCGAACTATGCCTCTGATGGAACTTTGGAGGCTGCGTTCGAAGAGATAGATGTCTTGGCGGCTCAACCTCGAGTGCGAGCAATTGGTGAGACCGGACTTGACTTCTTTCGCACAGACGAAAACGGTCGCGAAGCTCAATTTCGGTCGTTTGAAGCGCACATCGAAATCGCTAAAAAGCACAGTCTTGCAATGCAAATTCACGATCGTGACGCTCACAATCAGGTCATTGAGACGCTATTGCAAGTCGGTGCTCCCGAGAAAACTGTGTTCCATTGCTTTTCCGGGGATGCCGAAATGGCAAGACTTTGCGCCGATCAGGGTTGGTATTTGTCGTTCGCTGGTACCGTCACGTTCAAGAACGCCGTGAACTTGCGTGAAGCGCTCGCTGCCATTCCAAAGGAATTAATTCTCGTCGAGACGGATGCTCCGTTTTTAACACCGACACCGTTTAGGGGCAGACCAAACTCTCCCTATATGGTTCCGATCACGGTTCGAGCAATGGCGGATGTTCGCGGAGTCGATTTAGCCGAGTTTTGCGCGCAACTGGCAACCAACACCGAAACTGTGTACGGAAGCTGGGATACCGGCATTATCGCGAAGGCCGATTGATGCCTGAACAGGCATATCTGGGTGCTGCTCAAATCGGTTCCCTAGTTAGACGGTTGGAGCTTCGCCCGACAAAGAAGCTTGGACAAAACTTCGTAACGGACGCCAACACGGTTCGACGAATCGTGCGGGATGCTGGTGTTCAGTCGGGCGAGGTGGTGCTCGAAGTCGGACCGGGGCTTGGTTCGCTTACCGTTGGACTCTTGTCGGCGGGTGCGAAAGTTATTGCTATCGAAATTGACGAAACGCTTGCAAAGCAATTGCCGAAAACGGTCAGTGAGTTGTTACCCGAAGCAGATCTCGAAGTCGTACTTGCTGACGCCTTGACTGTCACAACTCTACCGGCAGAGCCGACTTCGCTAGTTGCAAACCTGCCATACAACGTGTCTGTGCCGATCATCCTTCACTTGCTTCAAACATTTCCATCGATTGACCGAGCACTGGTGATGGTGCAATCGGAGGTTGGAAAGCGGATTGCCTCAGCGCCGGGCTCAAAGGTTTACGGGGCTCCCAGCGCCAAGGCTGCGTGGTACGGAGCTTGGCGAGAAGTGGGGCCCGTCAGCAGGCAAGTGTTTTGGCCGGTTCCGAACGTGGATTCGATTCTCGTAAGCTTTCAAAGATCAGCTCAGGAACTCGGCACCGAAGCCGAGAGGGAACGAACTTTCGAATTGATCGACGGCGCGTTCCAGCAGAGGCGCAAAATGCTTCGGCAAGCTCTCATTGGTGAACTTGGCACTGATACGGTCGCGGTGCTTGAGAGGGCCGGAATTGATCCAACGAGTCGTGGCGAACAATTGGGGGTTGGCGATTTTTTAGCAATCGCTCGAATCGACTAGGTTTAGGCAATGGCGACCGAGTCGGGGCGGACGGTTCAAGCAAAAGCACCTGGGAAGCTGAACGTGTTTCTCGAAGTTGGTGCGCTCTGCGACGACGGATACCACGAGGTGGCTACCGCCTACCAAGCTGTATCAATTTATGAAGAAGTTCGCGCATCCCACGCCTCGGATTTCTCGGTCAGCTTCACGGGAAGTGTAGACCTGACTGGACTTCGCACCGACGGTTCAAACCTGGCAATCAGAGCCGCGAGCATGCTCGCCCGCAAAACCGGATATCGACAAGGCGTGCGGCTCGAGATCGAGAAGAACGTTCCGGTTGCTGGCGGAATGGGGGGCGGTTCAGCGGATGCCGCGGCAACATTGCTAGCGTGCGACGCGTTGTGGCAGACGGGACTTAGTCGAGACGAGCTAATGGTTTTGGCAGCACGATTGGGGCCCGATGTACCGTTCGCATTAGCGGGCGGAACCGCAATTGGTACCGGCCGGGGCGACCAGTTGAGCGCCGCTCTCGCAAAGGGTCAATTCAACTGGGTGCTCGTGTTTTCAGAAATTTCTCTTCCCACTCAAGTTGTTTATGAGGAATTGGACCGTCACCGAGAACGCCATGTTTTGGATATTTCCCCGGCGAAAACCCAACCGCAAGTTGACCCGAATGTGCTTCAAGCTTTGCGCGCGGGAGACTCGCACTTGCTCGGAGAGTGCCTTCACAACGATTTGCAAGCCCCAGCCCTTCATTTGGCTCCTGAGCTTTCAGCCGTACTAGAACTTGGCGAAGAAAATGGTGCGGTCGCAGGAATTGTGTCAGGTTCTGGGCCGACACTGGCGTTTCTAGCCGCGGATTTGGACTCGGCTCTAGAACTACAAGTTGCGTTTTCGGCATCCAGATTGAACGCAATCAGAGCGACCGGCCCTGTTCATGGTGCACGTGTAATCAGCGACTGATTCTGCCCTGTGGAGAACTTGCACGCTTAGAGTCTTACGTTCGGCAGGATACGCAAGTACGCAATTCGTACTTGCGTTGAATTCGGTCATTCTGTGGATGGCACTGGCGTTCAATCCGCAGAATGCCCCAGCTTAACGAGTGGGCGCTGACTTGCTCGCGTGGCAGTAGCGTTGGAACGATGGCCCACTTGCTCGGTGCTGAAGCGTTGCACCTGGAATTTCCGACGAGAGTTATATTCGACTCGTTGACCCTGGGGCTCAACGACGGTGATCGAATCGGGGTTGTGGGTCGAAACGGCGACGGTAAGTCGTCACTGCTTCGATTGCTCGCGGCCAAGCAACCGCCGGACGCAGGTCGCGTGACTTGGCGAGGTGGCATCCGGCTCGGACTGCTTGACCAGTCCGATGATTTGAGCGATTCGCTAACCGTAAGACTCGCGGTGTTCGGCGATGTCGCCGACCACACTTGGGCAACCGACGCCCGAGCTAGAGACGTTGTCAGAGGGTTACTGGGAGGGTTATCCCTCGACGCGACAATCGGTTCTCTTTCGGGAGGGCAACGCCGCCGGGTATCACTCGCGAAGCTGCTCATTGGGGATTGGGATGTCATCCTGCTTGATGAGCCAACAAACCATCTCGACATTGAGGGCGTGGCGTGGCTCGCAAATCACCTCAAACAGCGTTGGACGCAAAATACGGGGGCCTTAGTTGCCGTTACTCACGATCGGTGGTTCTTGGATGAAGTAAGCACGACCACATGGGAAGTGCACGACGGAGTTGTCGAACCGTTCGAAGGCGGTTATGCAGCCTACATTTTGCAACGTGTTGAACGTGATCGAATGGCTGCGGCAAGTGAAGCAAGGCGGCAGAATCTGTTGCGCAAGGAACTCGCTTGGTTGCGACGAGGGGCGCCAGCGAGGACCAGCAAACCGAAATTTCGGATAGCAGCAGCGAACGAACTTATTGCCGGCGAACCACCCGTTCGAGACAAGGTCGAACTTGAAAAACTCGCGATGCAACGCCTCGGCAAGGACGTCGTGGATCTTGAGAACGTGATTGTGGACTTCGACAGCGAGAAGGTCCTGGACGGGATCACTTGGCGGATTGCACCGGGGGAGCGAACCGGCATCCTCGGTGTGAACGGTGCCGGAAAATCTACATTGCTTGGGCTCGTTGCGGGTCGAATTGCCCCAACAGAAGGTCGGGTCAAGCGAGGCAAAACTGTGAAGATTGCAGAGCTAACTCAAGAGCTTGCGGAGCTTGAGCCGATTTGGAATGACCGGGTGTCGGATGTCATCGCTCGGCAAAAGAGAAGCTATTTGGTTGGTGGCAAAGATTTCACTCCCGGGCAACTACTTGAGCGAATCGGTTTCAAAAGCGCCCAATTGAGCACAAGAGTGAAGGAACTCTCCGGTGGCCAGAAACGGCGCTTGCAACTGTTGTTGATATTGCTTGAAGAGCCAAACCTGCTAATTCTCGACGAACCAACCAATGATCTTGACACCGACATGCTCGCAGCAATCGAAGACTTGCTCGATTCGTTTCCGGGGACACTCATTGTTGTTTCGCACGACAGGTATTTGGTTGAGCGCGTGACAGATCAACAATATGCAGTACTAGACGGCAAGCTGCGTCATTTGCCGAGAGGCGTTGACGAGTATCTAGCGCTGCGGCGCAAGCAAGAGCGTTCGGCAATACCTGAAAGGACAGGCCAATTTGGGGAGCAACCGAAGCCCACCGAAGCAACTAAAACGGTGACCGGATCCAAGCTCCAGGGTTCTCAACTTCGCGCGGTAGAAAAGGAGCTAGCCTCCATCGTTCGAAAGCTCGAAAAGTTGAGCGCGAACATCCAGGCCGCCCACGAAATTATGGCGGAGCATGGGTCGTCAGACTTTGAAGCACTAACCAAGCTAAACAAACAACTTCAGGACCTAGAACGCGAAAAAGAAGAACTTGAAACCCGCTGGCTTGAGCTCGCTGAGCTAACCGGTGTTTGACACAGCCAGGTTCTTAGTCGAAATCCAAGCTCAATTTTCGCAAGAGTGCCGCCAACTTCTCTTGGTCCGGCGCGGGTAACCCATTCAAAATTGCAGACTCACTCTTCAACAACATCGTGATTGCCGAATCGACGTGTTCTTGCCCCTTCGCGGTCATTGCCACTAGAACGCCTCGACCGTCGTTTGGATCCGTGTGCCGTCGCACGAGTCCTCGTTCGGCCAGGCGGTCAATTCGATTCGTCATCGTTCCGGAGGTAACAAGAGTCTGCTGCAGCAACGCTTTCGGACTTAATTGGTATGGCGTGCCTGCCCGACGGAGTGCGGAAAGCACATCGAACTCCCACGGTTCAAGCGCGGAGCTCTGGAATGCCTCTTTTCGCGCTCGGTCGAGATGCCGAGAGAGTCTGCCCACTCGGGAAAGGACTTGAAGAGGACTGAAGTCAAGGTCGGGTCGTTCTCGGCTCCAGGCATCGACGATTCGATCAACTTCGTCTCGACTCGCCATGGTTCTATTATCCCGTTACGAACTAGATCCAACGAAGAAGGCCAAAAGCTGGCAAGATTATTCAGGTTCGTTGCAGATTGAGCGCGACTCGTCTGGCAGACTTGAGTGGCGTAAAACGCAATCCGCCTTAGTGTAACGGCAGCACGACAGCCTTTGGAGCTGTTAGGTCCAGGTTCGAATCCTGGGGGCGGAGCTCGAATCGGCAATGAGAGCCGGTCGGAGGCAGGGACAATGGTTGATCAGAATCTCGCGATAATCATCCTCGCTGCGGGCGAAGGCACTCGAATGAAATCTCGCCTCCCCAAAGTTCTGCACAATCTCGCCGGTGTACCGATGCTCGGTCACGTTCTCGCGACCGCGAAACTGCTCGAACCAGTTGCGACTCTCACGGTCGTTCGTCATGAACGTGACTTGGTCGCGCGAACAATCAACGAGATATCTCCCGAAACAATCGTGATCGACCAAGACGAAATTCCGGGAACCGGGCGCGCTGTTGAAATCGCCATTGAGTCTTTGCCGGAAGGATTCGGTGGAGAAGTTCTTGTCATTAGTGCGGATGTGCCACTTCTTGATTTCAACACCCTTGCGGAACTTGTTTCCGCGCATCGGTCGGCGGCGGGTTCGGCTACGCTACTTTCTGCGGTGCTGGAGAACGCGACCGGCTACGGAAGGATCATCCGATCTTCCGACGGTTTGGTCGACCGGATTGTTGAGCAAAAAGATGCGTCGCCCGCCGAACTTGAAGTCACCGAGATAAACACCGGGAGCTACGTATTTAGCATTTCGGCGCTTCGGACAGAACTTCCAAAGATTACGACATCCAATAATCAAGGCGAAAAGTATCTGACCGACGTGATCGGTTTGCTTAGGAAAGATTCCGAGAAAGTTGTTGCTCTTGAAGTTTCGGATGTTGGGGTCGTTTCCGGGGTGAACGATCGAGTTCAACTTGCCGAGGCCGCCGCAAGAATGAATGCCAAGATCATCCGTCGGCACCAACTCGCTGGAGTCACGATCGTTGATCCGCTGTCAACATGGATCGATTTTGATGTTGTCATAGCTGAAGATGTCGAGATTCTTCCCGGCACTCAACTAAAGGGTGCGACCAAGATCGAACGTGGCGCAATAATCGGCCCAGATACAACACTTACCGATTGTGAAATCGGCGAGAACGCGATCGTGAAGCGAACCGATGGCACTCTTGCTGTGATTGGTAAAGGTGCAACGGTCGGTCCGTTTGCATACTTGCGGCCCAACACGATTCTTGGCGATGAAGGCAAGATCGGTACTTTCGTTGAAACCAAGAACTCGAATATTGGTTTTGGAAGCAAGGTTCCACACCTCAGCTACATCGGCGACACCGAAGTCGGGGTGAAATCCAACATCGGTGCGGGAACCATCACGGCGAACTACGACGGCGTCGAGAAACATCACACCAAAGTCGGTTCGCACGTTCGAAGCGGCTCCCACAACGTGTTTGCCGCTCCCGTTACAATCGGAGATGGAGCCTATACCGGCGCAGGTACGGTAGTTCGAAAGGACGTCCCGCCCGGTGCGCTGGCGATCAGCGTGGCACCGCAACGGAATATGGAGGGTTGGGTAGAGCAAAAGCGCCCCGGGACCGCAGCAGCTAAAGCAGCGGAACAGGCGAACGCTCAGCACGAAAACCCGCACAACAAGTAACGGAAAGCGAGCGAAGTGTCCGGAATCAAGGTCAGCGGTCAAAAAAGATTGGTGATTGTTTCCGGGCGAGGTTATCCGGACCTGGCTCAACAAATTGCCGACGAACTTGGTAGCGAACTGGTTCCAACCGATGCCCGCACATTTGCAAATGGCGAGCTATACGCCAGGTACGACGAGAGTGTTCGTGGTTGCGACGCGTTTGTAATTCAGTCACACACAAACCCGATAAATGAGTGGCTCATGGAGCAACTGATCATGGTGGATGCTCTGAAACGCGCTTCAGCAAAACGGATCACCGTAGTTGCACCCTTCTATCCATACGCACGACAGGACAAGAAGGGTCGCGGTCGGGAACCGATCTCGGCTCGACTTGTAGCGGACTTGTTCAAAGCTGCAGGAGCCGATCGCATTATGAGCGTCGACCTGCATGCCGCCCAGATTCAAGGCTTCTTCGATGGTCCGGTAGACCACTTGTTTGCAATGCCGGTGCTGCTTGAACATTTCAGAAACAACCTCGATACCTCAAACCTCACGGTTGTGTCGCCGGATATGGGGCGAGTGCGAGTTGCTGATATTTGGAGTGACAAGCTTGGCTCCCCTCTCGCGATCATCCACAAGAGGCGCGATCCGCTTGTGCCAAACAAGGTGACCGTTCACGACATCGTCGGTGAAGTTGAGGGCAGGGTTTGTCTGATTGTCGACGACATGATTGATACCGGTCGCACAATTGTGAAGGCATCCGAAGCGTTGAAAAATGCCGGAGCGTTGTCGGTAGTGGTTGCCGCAACTCACGCGATTTTCTCAGACCCGGCTCCCGAGATTCTGCAATCGGACTTCATTGATCAAGTAGTGGTCACAGATACTTTGCCGTTGCCGGAGTCGAAGAGATTCCCTACCTTGACAGTGCTTCCGATTGCGCCGATCCTTGCTAGGGCGATCCGCGAAGTGTTTGAGGACGGCTCCGTCACCTCAATGTTCGATGGGGCAGCCTAGTCGGGAAACCCCGCCAAGTACCACATATCCTAGGTTGAGGGCCTTTCAGTAGAACACGGACGTAATGACAACTTTTTCTCTCATCCGCCACGGTGAGACCGAGTGGAATCGCACGGGCAAGGTTCAAGGTATATCAGACATTCCACTCAACCAAACGGGAGTGAGCCAAGCTCAGGATGCGGTTTCACGACTTCTCGACTTGAACACCGGGATCAATTGGGCGGCTGTGGTCACTTCCACGCTTTCCAGAGCACACGAAACCGGCAGAATCATTGCCAATGGTTTGGGAATACCGTTGCTTGACCCGATAGCGGAACTCGTTGAACGCAATTATGGACTCGCTGAAGGCCGGGAGATCGATTGGGTGAGTGATCGTTTTCCAACTTGGGAAATACCAGACTCCGAATCGAACGAAACGATGATCGAACGAGCGTCTAGAGCCCTGGATCAATTGCGCAACCAAGACCCGAACCGGCCGCTCATAGTCGTGGCACACGGTGGCTTGATTCGGAATTTTATGACGTGGATTTCGGGTACTGAGCTTGATTCAATTGCAAATACTTCCGTGAACATGATTGAACATGCCGACGGCGCTTGGAAGGTTCGCATGGTCAACGGCCGCCCTTTCGACGGAATTGCTAGCAGCGAGGTCTATTTCTAGAACGTATAGGTTTTGCCAATAGCGACTAGTTTGAATCGACCTGCACCTCGCGGCGGCCTTCCGACCACAACGTGTGGAATACGCCTTCGCGGTCAATTCGACGATACGTGTGTGCACCGAAAAAGTCGCGCTGGCCTTGAACTAGGGCGGCCGGGAGGCGCTTTGCGCGAAGGCCATCGTAGTAGGAAAGCGAAGATGAAAATGCGGGGGAGGGGATGCCGTTGCTGGCCGCGTGTGCGACCACGCGCCGCCATGAATCTTGAGCTCTTTCGAAAATGCCTCTGAAGTATGGAGCAGTTACCAATACAACCAGGCCGGGGTCGGCGGCGAAAGCTTCGGTTATGCGGTTTAGGAACTGGGCACGGATGATGCACCCGCCTCGCCAAATCTTCGCGATCTCGCCTTTATCGATTTCCCAGCCGTACTCGCTCGCACCGGCCACGATCTCGTCGAAACCTTGACTGTAGGCAATGATTTTTGAGGCGAACAAAGCTAATCGGACATCCTCAATGAAACTGTCTGGATCTGCCACAAGAGTTGCACCGGGGCCAGGCAAGCCGGATGCTGCGGCTCTTTGTTCAGGCTTTGACGAGAGCGACCGCGCGAAGACAGCTTCGGCAATCCCCGAGACCGGAACCCCGAGGTCAAGAGCAGTTTGCACGGTCCATGCTCCCGTCCCTTTCGCTCCAGCCTGATCGAGGATCACGTCAACGAGAGGTTTGCCAGTTGCCGCATCCACTTGGCGAAGCACCTCAGCGGTAATTTCAATGAGATAGCTTTCGAGCTCACCCTTGTTCCATTCCGCGAAAATTTCGGCAATCTCGGCCGGCGACTTACCGGTTCCTTGGCGGATGAGGTCGTAGGCTTCGGCAATCAACTGCATGTCGGCGTATTCGATCCCGTTGTGGATCATTTTCACAAAATGTCCGGCACCGTCGGTGCCAACGTGGGTGACGCACGGCTCACCCTCAGCGACAGCCGCAATCGACTTCAAGATCGGTCCGAGCGTCTGCCATGCTTCTACCGAACCACCAGGCATGATCGATGGCCCGTGGAGTGCACCTTCTTCGCCCCCGGAAATCCCTGCGCCGACGAAATTGATTCCAGTCGCTCGCACGGCTCTCTCTCGCCGAATCGTGTCTGTGAACAACGCGTTCCCGCCGTCAACGATGATGTCGCCCGGCTCGAAGACTTCGACTAGTTGGTCGATCACGGCATCCGTCGGCGCCCCAGCCTTCACCATGATGATCGCAGTTCGTGGTTTCGAAAGAGAAGCTGCGAAGTCCTTGACCGACTCACTCCGCACAAACCCCGCCTCGGGATGCTCGGCGACAAGTTCACGAGTCCGCTCCGGCGAGCGATTGTAGACGGCAACTCTATTGCCCTCGCGGCTAGCCAAATTCCGAGCGAGGTTGGAACCCATCACAGCAAGACCCACGACCCCGATATTCGCCGTTGCTGACATTGAATCTTCCTCCCGTTTATGCACGTCCTAATTCAGGCTAGCGCCATTGCGGCAATTCAAATTGGATAGGGTCGAGCTAATGAAGCCTCTAATCGTTGTTGCGGGTGTCAGTGGGTCTGGAAAGAGCACGATTGGTATCAAGCTTGCTGCGAGACTAGGTGTCCCGTTCATTGATGGCGACGAATTGCATCCCGATTCCAATGTTCAAAAGATGGCAATCGGGATTCCACTTGACGATGAAGATCGCTGGCCCTGGCTTTGGCGTGTTGGTAGTTCTTTGCGCGAAGCCGAAGGAACTGGTCTCGTTATTGCTTGTTCCGCTCTAACCCGCTCTTACCGGCAAATAATTCTCGACGCGGAATTTCGAACCAGATTCGTAATGTTGGAAGGTTCTCCGCAGTTGCTTGCAAGTCGCCTGAAGAAAAGAAAAGGGCACTTTATGCCACCAACTTTGCTTGGGTCCCAGTTTGAGACTCTAGAGGAGTTGGCGTCCACTGAACCAGGATTCACGGTTCGTGTCACTGATTCCCCGACCGAAATCGTCGATGAAATTATCGAGCGGTTGCAGGCAATGTAGGGTGCTCTCATGCGTGAATTGCAACAGCGAATAATTCGTGAACTCGGAGTTGAATCGACTATTGATCCGGTCGAGCAGATCAACTTGCGTGTCCAATTTCTCGTTAACTATGCGAAGTCTTCTCATGCGAAAGGTTTTGTGCTCGGGATCAGCGGTGGTCAAGACTCGAGCCTTGCGGGCAGGCTTTGTCAGATCGCGGCTGAAAGACTCACCGAGACTGGAGTGTCATCCGAGTTTGTTGCAGTCAGGTTGCCGTACGCGGTTCAGGCTGATGAAGCGGATGCCCAACTTGCACTCGAGTTCATCAAACCGATGCGAACTGTCACCTTCAATATTCGGCAGGCTGTCGACGGTTTCGAGGCGGAGTACGCCCAAGCTCTGGGCGGCGAAATGACCGATTTCACCAAAGGTAACGTGAAGGCCAGATCTCGAATGATCGCCCAGTATGCGATCGCTGGTCAACGGTCGCTGCTTGTTGTCGGGACGGATCACGCCGCCGAGGCGGTCACTGGATTTTTCACCAAGTTCGGTGACGGCGGAGTTGATTTGACGCCGCTTACGGGATTAACCAAACGGCAAGGCAAGGCAATGCTTATTGAGCTTGGGGCGCCGAAACGGCTTTACACGAAACCGCCTACCGCTGATCTTCTTGATGACAACCCTGGTCAAACAGATGAGGCAAATCTCGGTTTGAGTTATGAGCAAATTGATGACTACTTGGAAGGAAAAGACGTTCCGGTTGCAATTGCCGAGGCGATCGAGGCGAAGTTCCTTGCAACACGACACAAGAGAAATCTGCCGGTAACCCCAAATACCAATTGGTGGCGCTGACCCTGATTCACGGATTCACCTCGGTGCGCTAGACTCTTGGATTGAACTTCGGCGAGGGATCGTCGCGTTGCGAAATGCGAAGGATCCGAAATCGACGCGGTGAGCAGGCAGCGCCTTTTGGCCGCACGTCTTTCCTCACGCGCAAGCGTTCGAGTTGACAAACACAAGACAGGCGGGCCAAGAGCCTGCGAAGGAGACAAATGACTAAAAAGAAGGCAGCAGCCGACAACCATATCGTCGCTGAAATCAGAGAGAACTTCGGCAAAGGATACGCGCGACGCCTACGCACCGCGGGTCGCATCCCAGCTGTTATTTACGGACACGGAACCAAGCCGCAACACGTTAGCGTTCCGAGCCACGAAGTTTCGTTGTTGCTCAGAAAGGCGAACGCGATCCTTGACCTCAACATTGAAGGCAAGAAGCAACTCGTTCTCGTGAAAGACGTGCAGAAAGACCCGGTGCGTCAAATCATCGAGCACCTTGACCTCGTGATTGTTAAAAAGGGTGAAAAAGTGCACGTTGAAGTTCCGATTCACCTAGAAGGTGAATCCTTCAGCGGCACTCTAACTGTCGTGGATGTTGCAACCATCAAGCTTGAAGTTGAAGCGACTCACATTCCAGAGCGGATCACGATTAACATCGAGGGTGCAGAGGAAGGCACTCAGATTCATGCAAAGGATGTCGCCCTCCCCGAAGGCGCCACCCTTATGGATGCTCCCGACCTTCTACTCGTTAATGTCATCCTGCCGGCAGCAGCGAGCGCAACCGAAGGTGAAGCGACTGAAGAAGTGGCAACTCCTGCCGCTGAAGCTCCCGCCGAGGCTCCGGCTGAACCAGCATCCGAGTAACGATCCGATGGCGCACCATTGACTGACGATTCGTGGTTAGTAGTTGGGCTAGGTAATCCTGGTCCCAACTACGCCGCAAATCGTCACAACGTTGGTGAAATGGTGGTGGCAGAGCTTGGTGCAAAATACAACGCGAAGTTCAAGAACCATAAAGCCAACGCGATGGTCGCTGAGGTAAAACTCAAAGCCACAAGACTCGTGCTTGCCGGCACCAATACCTACATGAATAATTCGGGCGGACCGGTGGCGAATCTCTTGAAGTACTTCAAAATTGCCCCAGCAAACTTGATCGTGATTCACGACGAATTGGACTTGCCTTTCGATTCGATTCGACTCAAATTCGCTGGTGGTCACGGTGGACACAACGGGTTGCGCGACATCATTTCGGCGATCGGGACTGCGGAGTTTACGCGGGTTCGGATTGGCATCGGGCGGCCCCCCGGCAGGCAAGACCCAGCCGATTTCGTACTAAACAATTTCAGTGCGACGGAGAAGAAGAATTTGCCAGTAATTCTGACTGAAGCTTCGGATGCCGTGGAAGAAATAGTGGGGAAAGGGTTAGTCGCCGCCCAGCAACGTTTTCACTCAGCGCAGCCGTCGCAATGAGGCTAGCGATAAACTCGTTCGGTGACTCTAAAGGGCTTAAATGCCAGGCTTCTGCACGCCCACGCATTTAAGCGCGCCCTAAAGTCAAGCAATCAACTAGTCGATCTATCAATCACCGACGGATTGCGTGCGCCACTGATTGCAGCCGCACTTGAGGATGCCGGTTCTAGAAACTGCGTTCTCGCGATTGTTGCGACCGCTCGGGATTCGGAGTCGCTTAGAACTTCAGTTGCGTCTCTCGCGCCCGCCGCGGAAATTCTCGACTTTCCCTCTTGGGAGACCCTTCCCCACGAAAGGCTCAGTCCAAGCGCGGAGTCTGTGGGAGCGAGGCTGCACACTCTCAGGCGACTGAAGCAATGGGAAAGCGCACGGTCATCACCACTCTTGGTAGTTGCTTCCGTCCGAGCCGCACTTCAACCAATCGCAGCAGGGTTGACGGATGTCGAACTCGTGAACCTTCAGGTTGGCTCTCGTGGTTACGACTTGTCAGCGATTGGCAAGAAGCTCATTTTGCTCGCTTACAACCGAGTGGACATGGTGACAAGGCGAGGAGAGTTTGCAATTCGCGGTGGCATTCTCGACGTATTTCCACCGACCGCTGACCATCCTGTCAGAGCGGATTTGTTCGGTGACGAGCTTGAACAATTGCGTCAATTCGCCGTTACCGATCAAAGGTCCTTTGGTGACGGGCTTGATCGAATTGAACTTGGCCCGAGTCGAGAGTTGCTGCTGACGGATTCGGTGCGCCAGCGTGCTCGCGAGCTTCAACACGAATTTCCAAATTTGGGTTCGATGCTTGAAAAGATCGCCGAAGGTATCCCCGCTGATGGAATGGAATCGCTTGGTCCTGCCTTGGCTGGAGACTTCCAGCCTCTGACTTCATACTTGCCTGCCGCATCGCAAATCTTCGTGGTTTCCCCCGAACGCGTCGCCGCAAGAGCGGTCAGTCTCGCCGAAACCAACCGCGAGTTTCTTGCCGCTGCCTGGAGCGCAGCAACTTCTGGAGCAGAAGCCCCAATAGATTTGGACGCGGGATTTCAAGAGCGTTTGTCGACCGGTGAGTTCCTGACCGTCAATCAGCTTCGCGAATCGGCGGATTCAAGGAAGTGGTGGACGCTAAGCAGCTTCGACAAAGGCCCAGACGAACAGGATGAACCAAACTATTTGCGCGTCGAAGCAAGTGCCGTACCAGACTTTTCGGGTAATCCTGAAAGTGCCCTTGGTTTCGTTGAATCGTTAATTGGTGACGGTTGGAGCGTCATCATTGTCGCCGCAGGTGTCGGACTCGTTGAGCGGGCCGCCGCCGTGCTTTCCGAGAGCGGGCTCGCCGCGCGAATTGTTGATGACATTCCCGAACAGACGGATGCAGGTGTCGCCTACCTGACGACGGGCTACGCAGAGTCGGGTTTCCAGATTCAAGAGGCAAAGCTCGCACTGCTTACCGAGTCGGAGTTTTTTGGACGCAACATCGGTCACGAGCCGCGTCAAATCAAGAAACTCGCTTCAAAACGAAAGAATGTTGTCGATCCGCTGCAACTAAAAACCGGCGATTTTGTAGTGCACGAAACTCACGGCATCGGCAAATTTATCGAATTGGTGCAACGCCAAGTGAGCTCCGGGGGTCGAAACCCGACCAAGATTTCGCGCGAGTTCTTGTTGATCGAATACGCGCCATCCAAACGGGGCTATCCGGGAGACAAGTTGTATGTGCCAACGGATCAGCTTGATTTGTTGACGCGTTATGTCGGTGGGGAATCTCCAGCACTAAGCAAGATGGGTGGAAGTGACTGGGCCGCCGCAAAGGGCAAGGCGCGTCGAGCAGTTCGCGATATCGCGGTTGAATTAGTGAAACTCTATTCCGCGCGAATGGCGAGCAAGGGTCATGCTTTTGCTCCTGATACACCATGGCAGCACGAGCTTGAGGAAGCATTCCCGTTCGTCGAAACCCCTGATCAGCTCACAACGATTGATGAAGTCAAGGCTGACATGGAGCGCGACATTCCGATGGACAGGCTGTTGGCAGGTGACGTCGGGTACGGAAAGACCGAGATCGCAGTTCGAGCGGCGTTCAAGGCAATTCAAGGGGGAAAACAAGTTGCGATGCTTGTTCCCACAACTTTGTTGGTGAAGCAGCACATTGAAACATTTTCGGAACGCTTCGCTGGGTTCCCAATCCACTTGCGTGCATTGAGTCGCTTCCAGTCAGACAAAGAAGTGCGCGAAACTCTTGCCGGGCTCGCTGATGGAACCGTGGATATGGTGATCGCAACCCACAGGTTGCTAAACAAGGACATCCGTTTCAAAGCGCTCGGACTTGTAGTTGTCGATGAAGAACAACGATTCGGTGTCGAACACAAGGACGCATTGAAGAAGCTGAAGACGAATGTCGACGTGCTTGCGATGAGCGCGACTCCGATCCCTCGAACGCTAGAGATGGCGGTAACCGGAATCCGCGAAATGTCCACTTTGGCGACACCACCAGAAGATCGGCATCCAATTCTCACGTTTGTTGGGCCGTACAACCCGAAACAAGTTGCCGCCGCGATCCGCAGAGAGCTACTTCGAGAAGGTCAAGTATTTTTCGTTCACAACCGGGTTTCCAGCATCAATCGAGTTGCTTCGGACTTAGCGGAATTGGTTCCGGAGGCGAGAATTGCAGTCGCACACGGCCAACTCCCAGAAGGTGTACTCGAGCAGGTCATGGTTGATTTCTGGGAGCGAAAGTTTGACGTGTTAGTAAGCACGACGATTATCGAAACAGGGATTGATATCACGAATGCGAACACCCTGATAATTGATCGCGCCGACAAGTTTGGGTTAAGCCAGCTACACCAGATTCGCGGTCGGGTTGGTCGTGGACGCGAACGGGCATACGCCTACTTTCTCTATGACGAACTCAAACCCCTAAGCGAGACGGCACACGATCGCTTGGCCACAATTGCCGCGAACAATGAACTCGGTGGCGGGATGCAAATCGCACTGAAAGATCTGGAGATCCGCGGTGCCGGGAACCTTCTCGGCGGTGAACAATCCGGACACATTGCCGGAGTCGGATTCGACTTGTACTTGCGGATGATCGGTGAAGCTGTGAGCGATTTTCGAGGAGAGCCAACGGCCGGGTCTGATGAGTTGCGACTTGAACTGCCGGTCAACGCACATATCCCCGAGGACTATATCGACAGCGAACGGTTGCGGCTCGAGGCCTACCAAAAACTTTCGGCCGCCAGCAGTGCTTCCTCCAACGAAAACCAATTGGATGCCGTGGCGGAGGAGCTTGAAGACCGGTACGGTGGCATCCCTGCCGCGGTCCAAAACTTGTTTGCGATTTCGAAACTAAGGCGAACAGCGCAACTGACCGGATTAACCGACCTGGTAGCAGCCGCGGGCAAGGTTCGTGCGGTCGGACCGGAACTTGCGGATTCCATGCAAATCAGACTTAAGAGGTTGTACCCAAATTCAAGGTATGTCGCGGTGAGTCGCACAGTATTGCTGCCGTTGCCAGATTTCGATTCCGATCAGGAGTTGATTTCTTGGGTGTCCGGTTTCGTGGCCGCGATCTACCCTGTCGTCGACCACGCAAGTTCACAATCAAAATCTTTGAGTGAGCCCTAGTCAGAGCATTGAATTTGCGCTAGTTTCAGCGCATGAATTTTGATTTCTCTCAATATGCCGGACTCGGAATAGTGTTTGCCGTTGTCTGGGTTGTAGTTTCAATCCTGTTCTTCTTGCTCTGGATATGGATTCTCTACACAGTCATTTGGCACGCAGTCCGTCGCGGAATGCGCGAGTTCCACGGAAACCAACCACCACCCCAGTAGTTCCGGTCAGGTAAGGATGCTAGCCAACGAAGGCTTTGAATCTCTCGGCTAGTCGGTCGCGGTCCGGCCAATATTTCTTCTCATTGGGGAGTTTTCGTAGCTTTTGCCCGTGCATGTCTTTCAAGCCGTGTTCGAGCATTGGACCGTCAGTTTCTTCGAGGAGATCTTGATTGATTTTGACTTCAAAGTCGGCATTTATCCCGAGCAACTTTGCATCGTAAGCGGCGTGGTGGATTTTGCACATTGCCAGACCGTTTGTCACATGGACGATGCTGTTCGGATCCGTATCCGGAGTGATGTGCGCGGCGTCAAGCAACCTCAAGTGTCCTAAGTTACAAATCGTGCACCGACTTTCATATGCCGTCATCACGATGTCCCGAAAGCGAGGTTGGTGTAGTCGCGCGAGGATCGTTCGCTCTGCATGGGCTCGTTCTGCAGCTGGCATCCCCGAAAGTTCGATTTGGAATCGAATGTCGTCGTCAAAGGCAAGAGTCACCATTCGGGCACCGGGATCGTCGTGTACATACATTGGAAAATGAGCGTAAAACGGTCCTGCTATTTTCACTTGCTCGAAATATACGACTGGCACACGAAGTTCGGCTGCGCGACGCAATTTCACATTATCTCCGCCATCGCCCTCGCGGTAGGCATATCGAATCAGTCCATCGCCGATATCGATGTCGGCGTACGGATTACCTTTTCGGTCCGCACTTGTCATGACCGAGAGTGTCGCTTCAAAATCCGCCGGGTTGCGGATGCCGCGAGATTGGTCAAGCAACGGAATCTTCTGACCGTGGAACTCAAAGTTTGAAAGTTCTTCTCGGGTATAAGTTGATCGACCGGTAGTTTCAGCCCTCCGAGCGAGCCAATGGAAAACCTCTGAACGGATGAGGTCTTGCTCCCACTTTGGACGCACGATTTAAGTATGGCCCGACTTGCTATCCAATCGGTCAACTCGCGTTCGTCTAATTAGCGACTAGTGGCATCCGTCTGTTTGTGAACCCCATAAACCAACATTGGGATGAACACGAGCGAGCGGATATCAAACAGCGCGTGCACGATGATCGGCCAAATAATGTTCCCCGTGACGAGGAACAGCGCCATAAAAATAACGCCGAGAATGAAACTGCCGATCACGCCCGAAATCCCTTGGTAAGCGTGCATTAGGCCAAACGCCAAGAGACTCGATGCGACTGCGATTATCGCGTTCGAAGAAAGGGCAAAAATCAAGGTTGGCATTGCGAGGCGGAACAAAAGCTCTTCGACGAGCCCAGCATTGATCGAGAGCGCCAAGCCGTATTTCAGCTCGGCTCGATTGCGAGGCAAAAGTGCATGGATATCGCCAATTGCGTGCACCTGCTTTGCTTCGCGACCAACAAAAATGAACACAACTACGGCAACGACTAGACCTATCGCTACGCCAACTACCAATCCTCGAACCATTCCACTGTCTGCATCCAAATCGCGAAGCCAACGCATGGCCGGCCAAGTCTCAACTTGAGCGAGCATCCTTGGGATATACGCCCAAACGCAAGCCAGAACGACTAGCGAAGCACCACCGAACCATCCGAATGATTCGAATATCCAGCGCCGCATCATCACTTGTCTGGATCGGGTCGAGCGGTAGCGCTTGAATCTGGCGTACTCTTGTCGATCCCTTGGGCCGCCCCGCCATGCGAGAAATCCAATCAGTCCAACGAGCAACGCTCCAAGCACCCACGGGGTGAACGGCGCGTCAACAGGAACCACACCCCCATCCTCCCAGCCCTGCACGCAATTCAGGCAAAGCGTGCCCGCCTATCGTTATCTGCATCCCGTCTCTGTTCGTAATTCAGGCAATACGGATGCCGGACGCCCGACACGCCGTCAAAACCGGCATCCCTTGTTCGTTCTGCCTGAATTACGAACACCGCAATGGTCGGGCGGGATTGGTACTGCCTGAATTGCGAACAAGACGGGCGGGGGAGGGTGGGAGGATGAGTCATGCCAGTACAGCATCCTGCGTTTGACGAGTTGGTTGAGTTGGTGTCGCGGCTTCGCGGTCCCGGTGGCTGCGCGTGGGATGGTGAGCAAACCCATGAGAGCCTGGCTCGCTACCTCATTGAGGAATGCTTTGAGCTTGTTGAAGCAATTGAAGCAAGAGATCGCGACGGGATGCTTGAGGAGCTCGGCGACGTTCTTTACCAAGTGCTGTTTCATGCTGACATTGCCGCGCATACCGAGGACGAAGGTTTTGACATTGAAGAAGTCGCCGCGCGCCTTAAGGCGAAAATGATCGGTCGCCATCCGCATGTGTTTGATGCAGAAGCTGCTACCCGAATGGGGATAAGTAGTGGGGAGGATGTTGCAAAGGTTTGGGACCAGCTCAAAACTGCTGACAAACCGGAAAGAAAGAGCGTGTTGGAAGGTATCCCGATTTCGATGCCTTCGTTGCTGCTTGCCGAAAAGGTGAGCGGAAAGGCGGCGAAGATCGATATTGATCTGCCGCTGGTTGTGGTGCCCGAGAGCGAGGAGTTGCTCGGAGAACTACTCCTACAACTCGTGAACTCCGCCCGATTAAGCGGTTTGGATGCCGAACGTTCTCTTCGTGGGGCAGTTCGAAAGCTTGCTGAACGAGTTCGAGAAGCCGAGGCCTGGCCCGGATGAGGCAAGGCTTGCCTGCCTAGAAAAGCCAAGGTCGAGCGCGTAACGTCAAGATATGTCGAACTTCGATGAACTACTAAGCGTTCAAATTGGCAATGAATTCGCTGCAAGCCAGCAGTACTTGGCGATCGCCGTTTGGTACGACAATCGTGACTTGCCACAACTCGCAAAGCATTTCTACCGGCAGTCTCTAGAAGAACGAAATCACGCAATGATGCTCGTGCAATATCGGCTCGATCGAGACTTGGGCATTGTGATCCCCGGCGTTGGGGAAGTAATTAACGAATTCAAGGATGACGCGGCTCCCATCGCGCTGGCACTCGAGCAAGAAAAGCGAGTGACTTCTCAAATTGAAGCGTTATTTGCCGCGGCTAGATCCGAAAGCGATGCGCTCGGCGAACAATTCATGCTTTGGTTCCTCAAAGAGCAAGTCGAAGAGGTTGCCTCAATGACGACGTTGCTAACTGTGATCAACCGCGCAAACAACAACTTGTTTGATGTCGAGAACTACCTTGCACGAGAAAGTGCGTCAAATGCTGGACTTGATCCAGATGCTCCGGCCGCCGCAGGCGGGGCTCTATAGTCGCGACTGTTGCGGGTGGGGCCTTTTAGTCGGAACTGCTGAGCGCAGAGCCCAGTAAACGCAACCGCTCTTGAGGGTGGTGCCCATATCGACCCGAACGATATGGGCACCTACTTCCTGACCGTGCTCTAAAAATTTGGAGACAATCGGCCGGTTTTGACTGGGGAATTTCCTGCGTTCCCAGCCAAGCTACGAGAAATCCTGATCCCATTATCTCTCGCAAGCTCTGACGCCGCCGACCGAATCCCCCGGATCCTCTGTGGTCGAAAGCGACGTAATAATTGTAATAGATAACGCCTGTAATTGCTAACGTGCGTTATGGTAATGTCATGAGTCGCAGAGCGGAGCCTGGTCGTAAGGCAGAACTGCTTGAGCAGATTTTGGACTATTTGGTCGACAAACCCTTATCAAGACTGACTTTCAGGACCGTCGCCGCGGCTCTTGGCGTTAGTACCTTCACTCTCGTTTACCAATTTGGAAATAGAGCTGGACTCGTAGCCGCAATTGTGAAACAAGTTACTTCGAGGCAAGAAGAGATTGAAAAGCGATTGATCGTTGGTGCTGGATCATTGCACAACTATTACGAAAATCTTGAAACGTCTTGGAATTGGACTCTTGATCCCCGCAACCGGCAGCTTCAACGGTTGGAATTTGAGGCTGCAATGCTTGGAGTCTTGGATCCAGAGGTTGGAGCGTTCAGCAAGGCGCTCTATGAAACTTGGCTTCGAGTGGGGACCGAGTCTCTTGTTGCATTTGGGCTCGACACCAAGGAGGCCGCAACTCAAGCCAGAATCGCCGTTGATACGTTCTACGGCTTGCAATATGACTTGCTCGTAAACGGTCGCGAAGAAGAAACCACAAATTCGTTTCGAACGTTTGTGAAAGAACATCGAGAACGAGTTGAGGGACTTGTTGGAGACCTGGTTTAGTGACGTTTTCAAGGCAGTTGGCTTGATGCCAGAATCAATAGGTGGCTACCCAAGTTAACCCGCCAAGAGGGATGCGCGACTTCCTCCCTGGCGAGAAGTCAAAACGCGAACGAATCCTTTCGATAATCCGCGAAAGCTACAAGCGCCATGGTTTCGATGAGATTGAAACACCGGTAGCGGAGGATAGCGATCGACTTCACGCGGGACTAGGTGGCGACAATGAAAAACTCGCGTTCGGAATAATGAAGCGCGGCCTTACGCAAGAGGACTTGCAAAACGCGAAGGACCCGCTCGAGTTGGCAGACCTTGGACTCAGGTTCGACCTCACAGTTCCACTAAGTCGGTTCTACGCCACGCATCGAGCAGAGCTTCCAAGCGTGTTTCGTTCCATCCAAATCGGGCCAGTATGGAGAGCAGAGCGACCACAAAAAGGGCGATATCGGCAGTTCGT
This sequence comes from Cryobacterium sp., assembly GCA_019639015.1. Classification (GTDB taxonomy): domain Bacteria; phylum Actinomycetota; class Actinomycetes; order Actinomycetales; family Microbacteriaceae; genus Terrimesophilobacter. Next base: position 48,627 of record JAHBSS010000002.1, read on the forward strand.
TCAATGCGACATTGATGTAATAGGTGAAGCGAGCGTACTGGCAGAGGCGGAGCTAATTCTCGCTTCTCTTTCCGCGTTCAGCGCACTGGGCCTTGGCGAGGTGACTTTGCGCATTAACGATCGTCGCATCTTGGAAGGGTTACTTGAATCTTTTGGTTTTCCGAAAGCCGAATTCGCTTCAGTGCTAATTAGTCTCGACAAGCTCGACAAGGTTTCGGTCCAAGACATCCTGGCTGAAATTGAGGCGAAGTCAAAGGCACCCGAAGCGGTAAGAGCGCTTGAGGGTTTCATCAATCGACCGCAAACTCTGGAGTTTCTTCCCTTCGGGGAACGCCAAATCCGAAAAGCGCTACCTGACGGATTCGATTCGGTCGCTGTTGCCAACATGGTCGAGCTGGGTTCGATTCTCGAAGCTGCGATCGGTGGTAAAGCTGAAAGCTTACCCCTCGTATTTGACCCATTCTTAGTTCGAGGAATGGGCTATTACACCGGTGCCATTTTTGAAGCGGTGCATCCGACCGCCGGCTATTCGGTCGGAGGAGGCGGCAGGTACGACGGAATGATCGGTCGCTTTCTAGGAACTGACGTTCCCGCAACAGGATTCTCAATAGGTTTTGAGCGAATCATTGACCTAATTGAGTTCGATGAAACCGCCACCGAAGATTCTGTCGCGCTAATTTTCGACACTGGAATCGATACTTCGATTCTTATGAAATTGAAAGCTCAACTGGTCTCAACGGGAGTTCGAGTGCGATTGGAGCGATCCACTCGCAATCTGAAGGGGTTACTTGACGAACTTGCAGCATCCGGATTTAGCAGGTTTGCCCAAGTTGGCGAAGCGACCGAAGTTGATCAGTTGACTTTCAAAAACCTGAATCAAGAACACAAGTGAACAGTCTTGCTGGGAAATTATCCGTGCATTGATCGCCTTAGACTTGCACGGTATCCACGCGAAAGGGAGTAGTTGAAATGGCGCTCATTGAGGCAATAGGAGCTAGAGAGATTCTGGACTCCAGAGGAAACCCGACTGTGGAAGTCGAAGTATTGCTTGATGATGACACAGTTTCGCGAGCATCTGTCCCGTCAGGGGCTTCAACTGGAGCGTTCGAAGCATACGAACTTCGTGACGGCGACAAAAAACGCTACGGCGGCAAAGGTGTTCTCAAAGCCGTGAGTTCCGTTATCGACGTAATCGGACCGGAACTTGAGGGTTTTGACGCTGCGGATCAGCGAATCGTGGATGCGGCGATGATCGAACTTGATGGCACCGAGAACAAGAAAAAGCTTGGTGCCAACGCAATCCTTGGGGTTTCTCTCGCCGTTGCCAAAGCGGCTGCTGACTCGGCCGACCTGCCGCTATTTAGATATCTGGGCGGCCCAAATGCTCACACACTACCGGTACCAATGTTGAACGTGATTAACGGGGGAGCTCACGCCGACACCAATGTCGACATTCAAGAGTTCATGATCCTGCCAATCGGTGCGGGATCGTTTGCTGAGGCCTTGCAGTGGGGTGCCGAAACGTACCACGCTTTGAAATCGCTTCTGAAATCTAGAGGACTTTCAACTGGACTTGGCGACGAGGGTGGCTTTGCTCCGAACCTCAAACACAATCGCGCCGCACTCGACTTGCTCGTAGAAGCAATTGAAGCCGCCGGATTCAAGCCGGGCAAAGAGATCGCCCTAGGACTGGATGTTGCAGCAAGCGAGTTCTACTCCGACGGCAAATACAACTTTGAAGGCAAGAAGGTAACCGCGAAGGATTTGCTTAAGTACTATTCGGACTTGGTGAGCTCTTACCCACTGGTCACGATTGAAGACCCGCTCGCTGAAGACGATTGGGATGGTTGGTCAAACCTCACCGCAGAGCTTGGTTCTAAAGTTCAAATTGTTGGCGACGACTTCTTCGTTACCAACCCCAAGCGACTTGCAAGAGGTATTGAAGCCAAAGCGGCAAACTCAATCCTTGTGAAGGTGAACCAAATTGGAACGCTAACAGAGACCTTGGATGCTGTTTCACTAGCGCACCGAAGTAGCTACAGTGCAGTGCTGTCGCACAGATCCGGTGAAACTGAGGACACAACAATTGCGGACTTGGCGGTTGCTACGGATTGCGGCCAAATCAAGACAGGTGCACCAGCCAGAAGCGAACGAGTTGCCAAGTACAACCAATTGCTTCGAATCGAAGAGGAACTGGCTGAAGCCGCCGTCTACGCGGGCCGAGGTGCGTTCCCTAGATTCAAAGGTTAGGCGCCACCAAAGCACATTATGGGTTGTCGCAGCGAACCTTGACTCGAACAGCCGGTTCGAAGGCGTTTGTCGGCTCTTCGCGCTTAGGCTTTGAACGTGGCTAAAAAGGATCAATCCCGGCAAGTGCAAGTGAACTTGCCTGAAGCCACCGAACGCGCAAATTGGTATCGAAGCATCCGTCTTTCTGGATTCACAATTGCAACTCTCACAGTGTTGATTCTCGCGATCGTCGTGCTCGCGCCATCACTGAAGATTTTCTTTGAGCAGCAGCATCAAATCGCGGTGTTACGCGCTGAAGTCGAGTCACAAAAGGGAGACCTCAACGATCTAAAGGACGAACGTGCCCGGTGGGACGACCCGAATTACATTGAGGCCCAAGCTAGGGAACGACTTAATTACGTTTATCCGGGTGAATACAGCTATCTGGTAATCGACGACTTAGCTGATAACAACCAGACTGATGGTCTCCCGATCAGCGATAAAGTTCAGTCCGCCCAAGTTGACTGGATTGGAGTCTTGCTTTCTTCGGTGCTCACCGCCAGTTTGACCCAGGAAAAACCTGGCGAGATCGTGGCGCCGGTGATTGGAACAGGCGGCTGATGGTTCGACCGCCTTTTGATGAGCCGGACCCAAAGGACCTTGAGGTGGTCTCGATTCAGTTGGGTCGTCCCGCGAGGGGTGTCATTGGGATTGCGGCTCGCTGTCGTTGCGGTGCACCGACGGTCGTTGCAACTGCACCGCAGCTGGAAGATGGTACGCCGTTTCCGACTCTCTACTATTTGAGTCATCCGGCTGCCACCGCGGCCGTTTCACAATTGGAAGCTAACGGTCAAATGGCTTCGTTCAATGACCTACTATTTCAGGATGAGCGGCTACGGCTCGAATACCGAAACGCTCACGAATCCTACCTTCGTGATCGCGAATCACTCGGTGTTGTACACGAGATTGAAGGAATCTCGGCCGGGGGTATGCCAACGAGGGTCAAGTGTTTGCACGCATTGGTTGCACATTCTTTAGCGGTCGGCGCGGGCATCAACCCAATCGGGGATCGCGCACTCGAGCTTGCGACTTGGAGTCCCGACGAATGTGCGTGCCAACTAACCGAACCAACTCAGAGTCAGGCTGATCGTTGAGGCGCCTTGTATTCCTGGCGATAGGTGTCTTACTTACGTCTTCTTTTGTATCGATGGCGACACCGGTAGTTGCCGATTCAATTAGGGGCAGCGAATATTGGCTTGACCAGTACGGCATCCGCGCAGCTTGGAACGTTACAAAAGGCGCCGGGGTGACCATTGCGATAATTGACACGGGGATTGATTCAAGTCACGTTGACTTGCAAGGCGCTGTCGTAGGGGGAACCGACGAATCCGGAATTGGTGCATCGGATGGCCAGGCACCAGTCGGTGACAGTGGCGAGCACGGCACCATGGTTGCTTCTCTCGCTGCTGGCCGCGGACACGGTTCGAACTCAGGCGTAATAGGCGCAGCACCAGAGGCATCCCTACTTTCAGTTTCGATAGCGTTCGACGCCGGAGCAAGAAATTCGGACGATCAAATAGCCGATGGCGTGAGGTGGGCGGTTGACCACGGCGCAAAGGTAATAAATATGTCACTCACCCGAAACAGTCTCGACTGGCCAGAGAGTTGGGATAACGCGTTCCTTTACGCGTTTGAGCACGACGTTGTTGTTGTCGCGGCCGCGGGAAATAGAGGTAGCGGCACCACCGAGGTTGGGGCGCCAGCCACAATCCCTGGGGTACTCGTTGTGGGCGGTGTCAATCGCCGTGGAACGGCGAGCTGGAACGCGTCCTCGCAAGGAATTACGATAACGGTTTGTGCACCTAGCGAAGACCTCGTTGGTGCGGCTCCCGGCGGAGGTTACTATTCGTGGGCGGGAACCAGCGGTGCTACACCGATAGTTGCCGGGATCGTCGCACTCGTTCGTGCCGCGCATCCAGAGATGGATGCTGGAAATGTCATCAACCGAATACGGGCTACCGCCAGAAATCCTGGGGTGGAAACGCCAAGCGCAATTTACGGGTACGGACTTGTGGATGCTGCAGCTGCGGTATCTGCGGATGTGCCGACAGAGGACTATAACCCGACTCAAGAACTCAAAGAGTGGATAAAGGTTCATCGGCGAGCAGAAGCAACTGCGCAGCCCTCACCAATCGGTTCGGAAGCCCCCACCAACACGAGGAGCCCCACTCCACAAGTTCAACGCAACAACTCGTTCGGTCTTGCGTTGCCAACCATTTCCGAGCTTCGAAATATTGGAATCCCAATTGCAGTTTTCACGATTTTTGGCGTCGCTCTCATCGTTTGGGTGTGGTCGTTCCTCCGGTGGAAAATTAGGCAACGCGGCAGGTAGTAGATTTAACTAGTGCCAAGAATCTTGATCGTCGGCGGCGGATATGCCGGATTTTATACAGCAAAAAAGCTCGAAAAATGGTTGCGACCGGGGGAAGCTGAAGTAACAGTCGTAGACCCGCGCCCGTACATGACCTACCAGCCATTCCTACCAGAAGTGGCCGCCGGATCAATTGAGCCAAGGCACGCCGTTGTCAGCCAGCGTAGACACTTGCGCAACACCGAGGTAATAACAGCCGAGGTTGCAGAAATCGATCACAAGAAGAAGGTCGCAACAATCAAACCCGCCTTGGGGAAGGCTTGGAAACTCGAATACGATGTATTGGTTTTCGCAGCTGGAGCAGTCTCTAGAACGTTCCCCATTCCGGGAGTTGCGGATGTTGCAATCGGACTTAAGAACATTGAAGAGGCAATCGAAGTTCGCGATCGCGTGCTCACCAACTTCGATAAGGCGTCCGACTTGCCAGCGGGTAAAGAGCGCGACCGTTTGCTCACCTTCACCGTAATCGGCGGTGGATTTGCCGGGATCGAAATCTTCGGCGAACTTCGCAGCCTAGCCAGCGAGCTGATCAAGTATTATCCGTCGATCACGTTCGAGGACATCCATTTCCACCTGATCGAGGCGATGGACAGGATCATGCCCGAGGTTTCTCTAAAGACAAGCCACTGGGTACTAAAGCACCTTGCTGAGCGCGGCGCGATCGTGCACCTTGAGACACAACTTACTTCCGCAGTCGGTGGAAAGGTCGAAATGTCGAACGGCGAGAAGTTCGAATCCGATCTGATCATTTGGACCGCTGGAGTCATGGCCAATCCGATGCTTCGTCAAACTGATTTGCCACTCGATGATCGTGGTCGATTGACGGTTGGTGCGGACCTTCGGGTCCGAAACGGCGAGACGATCGTTGAAGGAGCCTGGGGTGCAGGTGACGCTTGCGCAGTTCCAGATCTCACCGGTGGTGGCGTGAAGGGCTTTTGCGTTCCAAATGCGCAGCACGCGGTTCGCCAAGCAAAGCTCTTGGCTAAGAACGTAGTTGGGGTCATCCGTGGGGATGCCCCCGCCGAGTACTTCCACAAGAACATGGGTGCCGTTGCTGGGCTCGGGCTGTATCACGGTGTGTACCAGTCGGGTAAGGTCGCGTTCAAGGGCTTCATTGCATGGCTCATGCACCGTGGATACCACGGGCTCGCTGTACCCATGTGGGAGCGCAAGATTCGAGTGTTCGGCAACTGGATTATCAACTTCTTAGTTCACCGTGACGTCGTTTCAATTCAGGATCGGGTGACTCCTCGCGCATCGTTCGAAGAATTCGCCGCACGCCCAAAGGCCTAATCTTCTAGGCTTGAGGCCGGGCCCCCGTAGCCCAACCGGCAGAGGCAGACGACTTAAAATCGTCACAGTGAGGGTTCAAATCCCTCCGGGGGCACGCGATGCCTGCCCCCTACGAGCTTTGCCGACTATCTGATTTCGCTTACGCGAAATCGGGTTCAAATCCCTCCGGGGGCACGCGATGCCTGCCCCCTGCGAGCTTTGCCGACTATCTGATTTCGCTTACGTGAAATCGGGTTCAAATCCCTCCGGGGGCACGCGATGCCTGCCCCCTACGGGCCAGCCCGCCGATACAACTCGTGAAGTTCGATCGTGGCTACTTGACAATTGCCTACGAAGCGGTGGAAGATTCAGAGTCGAGTGTCTTGGACGCTTGACCCACTTCAGAGTTGAAGGCGAAACCTATGGCGAGGATGTCAGTCGCGGATCGGCGCGCCGCCCTGATTCTTGCTGCGCTTCGTGTCATCGAGCGGGATGGCGTGCATGGCGCAACCACGCGAGCGATCGTTGCCGAAGCCGGAATGCCGCTAGCGAGTTTTCACTACGCATTTCTGTCTCGAGACGAACTGATTCGCGAATTGATTCGCACTGTTGTTGAAACCGAGGGTCAGGCTGCGAGCGAGACTCTCAGCGAACAAGCGGGCATCCGTACTTCTATTCGCGATGGATTGCAAGCCTATTTCGATTTACTCGTTGCGGAGCCGAATCGAGAGCAGGCAATGTTTGAACTCTTGCATTATTCCCTTCGGACTGAAGAACTTCATGATTTGCCGAAGGCACAGTACTCGACCTATTGGAAAACCGCCGCTTCCGTGCTTGAAGTTGGCGCGAAAGCTGCGCGTGTGCAATGGAAGCTACCAGTGGCGGAGGTAGCGCGGTTGCTCGTCACATTTATAAGCGGACTAACGCTTGCTTGGCTGGCAGACCGAGACGCTGAAGCTGCAGCAAGGACGATGGATTTTGCCGCGGATTCCCTTGCTGTGCTCGCTGAACCGATTTCTGACTTAGCCGATGCCAAAACCAACCAGTCAATCGAAAGGTGAAACTAGAGTGACGAATGTAACTATGAAAGCCCCTGAAGCGCTAACCGAACCGACAAGGTTAGTGTCCGCTGGTTGGATCGCCTTGTTTGCCACCGCTTGGTTCGGTATTTGGATGGCGCAACTAACTCCGATCCAATTATTACTACCGCAACAAATTGAGGTGCATGTTCAAGGTGACCACTGGGTCGACAAGGTCGTCGCATTCGGGATAATCTCCGGAATCGCGGGTGTTTGCGCACTTGTCGCCTATCCACTTACCGGAGCATTATCGGATCGCACGACAAGCCGCTTTGGCAGGCGACGCCCCTGGATTTTGGGCGGTGCAATAGTGTTCGCAGTTTCCCTTGTTTTGCTCGGACTGCAAAACACCATGATTGGTGTTGGCATCTTCTGGTCCCTAGCAATCATCGGATTTTGCATGCTCACAGCCGCTTTGACCGCGACAATCTCGGATCAAGTGCCAATCAGCCAGCGGGGATACGTTTCGGGTTGGCTATCCGCGCCGCAAGCCGTCGGCACTATCGCAGGCTTGTTGCTCATCATTCTCTTGGAGATCGGCCAATTCGTCGGTTACACGCTCATGGCAGTCCCGCTCGTACTGTTTGTGATCCCGTTCGTACTCCGAGTTCCTGACGCGGTGCTGCCGCTGTCAGAACGTCCGCCATTCACGCTGAGAGCTTTGATCGCCGGATTCTGGATTAGTCCGAAACAGTTTCCAGACTTCGGCTGGACCCTATTGAGCCGAATCCTCGTCAACTTTGGAAACGCTTTTGGCACGACGCTCTTGCTCTACTTTCTAGAAGATGGACTCGGGTTCGCCGCCGGGGAACCAGCAGAAGACGCGTTGCTCACCTTGACGCTCGTGTACATGATTTTCGTGGTGTTGGCTTCCCTTATTCTTGGAAAGCTTTCGGACAAGTTGGGCAAACGCAAGATGTTCGTGTTCGCCTCATCCGCACTCCAAGCAATCGCGGCACTACTACTCGCGTTCATCCCTAGTTATGACGTTGCCATGGTTGCGGCCGGACTTCTCGGTTTGGGTTACGGTTGCTTCCTATCAGTTGATCAAGCACTTGCCACTCAAGTCTTGCCAGCCGCAGTGTCCCGCGGTAAAGACCTCGGAATCATGAATATTGCCACGGCCGTGCCGCAAGCGATTGCACCATTGTTTGGTGCATTCATCGTTGCCGTCCTTGTTGGATTCCAAGGGTTGTTCTTGATTTCCGCAATTTGCGCGTTGGTTGGTGCACTCGCAGTCGTTCCAGTTCGCGCCGTTAAGTAAACGAATTGACCAACGTGAAACTAACTAAATCTGTTGACTTTGATTGGTTGCAACCATCGGAGTACTGGCAGAGGCTACAAACTGCGACAGCGGATTTGGAAACACCGTTCGGAGTGATTTCGGCCGAAGCCCTAGCCTTCAACGCGCAGAACCTGCTCGATCGGATGCCGAACCACTCGACTCCGAAGACAATTCGTGTCGCGACAAAGTCGATTCGAGTTCGCGAAATCATTCAAGCCGTTGAGGCTTTACCTGGATATCGTGGTGCGCTCGCATTCACGCTGCCAGAAGCGCTTTGGCTCGCAGAGTGGATTCCGGATGTCGTCGTCGCCTACCCAAGCGTCGATCGATCCGCTTATGAACGCCTTGGTCGTGACGACAAACTTGCGTCAAGAGTCACGGTGATGATCGACGATGGTGCTCAATTGGATTTAATCGATTCGGTAATTCCTCCTGCCAAGCGCAATGAGATTAGGGTCTGCCTAGAACTTGATGCCGCATGGGATGCTCCCTTGCTTGGCCACATGGGGGCTTGGCGCTCGCCGCTACATTCCGTTGATCAAGTGCGAACTCTCGCCGAGACTGTAGTTGAAAGAAAAGGTTTTGAACTTGTCGGCCTCATGGGCTACGAGGGTCAAATCGCCGGGACTGTGGACGAACCTGAAGGCAAACCAATTTACGGGGCACTCGTGCGTTGGATGCAATCAAGGTCAGCGAACGAAATAGCCGAGCGTCGAGCCAAAGCCGTGGCTTCGGTGCGAGAACTAACCGCGCTTGAGTTTGTAAATGGTGGTGGCACGGGTTCGATCGAGTCAACTGGTGCTGAGGAGGCGGTAACAGAAGTGGCTGCCGGCAGCGGACTGTTTGGTCCGCACCTGTTTGATCACTATTCAAAGTTTTCACCGGCACCCGCTGCATCTTTCGCTCTGTCGGTGGTGCGAAAGCCCCGGCCAGATATGGCGACCATACTGGGGGGAGGTTGGGTGGCATCCGGCCCACCGGGAATTGATCGCCTGCCGAAACCAGTCTGGCCGGTCGGGCTCAAGATGGTTCCTAGGGAAATGGCTGGAGAAGTGCAGACCCCTCTCACCGGTGCGAGCACTCTAAAGATTGGTGATCGTGTTTGGTTTAGACACACGAAATCCGGCGAACTCGCCGAACACCTGAACGAGATTGCAATTGTTGAAGGAGAGCGAGTCGTTCAAATGATGCCGACGTATCGCGGGGAAGGAAAAGCATGGCTGTGACTAAGGGGACTGAGTTGCTGACACCAGGCAAGCGTTGGACGAATTGGGGCAGAGTTGAACGAGTCGTGCCGAAGTTCGCTTCGAAACCCTCAAACATTGAAGAAGTCCAGCAGACCATCTTGCGCGCCCGCGAATTGGGCGTGCCGGTAAAGGCAATCGGTGCTGGACATAGTTTTACGGCGATCGCGATTGCCCCTGGAGTGCAGCTCGATCCAAGCGGACTCGACGGGCTTCTAGAAGTGGATGCGAAATCAAAGAGGGTAAAAATTGCCGCGGGCACCAACCTTTACCAACTTCCTGCACTACTAAGTCCACACGGTTTGGCGATGGAGAACCTTGGAGACATCGATCGGCAAACGATCTCCGGCGCAACTTCTACCGGCACGCATGGGACAGGTGGGAAATTCAGGGGGATTGCGGCGCAAATTGTGGCAGCAACCCTGGTGAAAGCCGACGGCGAGATTTTGGTCGTTTCTGAAACAGAAAACAAAGAATTGCTTCCTGCTGTGCGGCTCGGGCTCGGGGCTCTCGGGATTCTCGTTGATCTCACGATTCAATGTGTTCCGGCATTTGTAATGCAAGCAATCGAAAAGCCTGAACCAATGGAGACCGTTCTCAACGAATGGGACGAAAGAGTAGATGGGACTGATCACTTCGAGTTCTATTGGTTCCCTTACACCGACACAGTGTTGACTAAGTCAAACAAGAGACTCCACGCTGAAACTAAGTTGCAACCGCTCGGAAAGCTGAAGCGCTGGGTAGATGATGTCGCGGTTTCAAATGGCGTATTTGAACTGACGTGCGCTACCGGCAAGCTCATTCCAGCCGCTGTTCCAGGCATCAATCGAATCGCGACGAAACTCACTGGAAACCGCGAGTTTACCGACGTGTCAACCTCGGTTTTCACAACCCAACGCACGGTACATTTTCGCGAGATGGAATATGCAATCCCGCGCGAAGCGATCCCAAATGCGGTGCGCGAAATCAACTCGATGATTCGCAAGCGGGACTTCAAGATTTCGTTCCCAATCGAAGTTCGGGCAGCAGCTCAAGATGACTTGTGGCTCTCAACGGCTTTCGGTCGAGAAAGTGGCTACATCGCGGTTCACCGCTACTGGCGCGAGAACTATCTGGAATACTTCAAAGCAGTGGAGCAGATAATGAACAGTTATGATGGCAGACCGCATTGGGGCAAGATCCACTTTCAGGATGCCGAATCACTTTCAAAACTCTACCCAAAGTATGAAGCGTTTTTGAAAGTGCGTAACATGTTGGACCCAGAACGCATCTTCGCGAACCCATATCTTGATCGAGTTCTTGGCGCATGACAAAGACGTTCTTGCAGGATGCCGATCTTGTACCGGAGGAGTTTGCCAAGCGAATTCCTTCAGATTTCACGGTCGGAGTTTCCACCTCAGCTTTCCAAATAGCTGGCGCGGTGTCTGAGGGTGGTCGCACTCGATCAACTTGGGACACATTCATGGCACAGCCGGGACGCATCTCTGACAAGAGCACCGCAAAGGTTGCAGCTGACCACTACCACCGCTACAGGGAAGATGTTGATCTAATACAGAAGCTAGGTGTCGATTCATACCGGCTATCGGTCTCCTGGCCAAGGGTTCAGCCAGGCGGAAAAGGTGCAGTCAATCAAGAAGGGATTGACTTTTACGACAAGCTTCTAGATGCACTTTTGCAGGCCGGGGTGCGCCCAATGGTCACGATCTACCACTGGGAAACCCCCGAAGAGTTACAGGAACAAGGCGGATGGCTAAACCGCGAAACAGCGAAGCGGCTAGGTGACTTCGCAGAAATTCTCGGCAAGGCATTCGGCGATCGTGTAGATAAGTGGGTGACGATTAACGAACCAACTACCGTCACATTGAACGGATATGGCCTCGGTATCCACGCTCCGGGCGAAGAACTACTGTTTGATGCTCTTCCGGCAGCCCACAATCAGCTTTTGGGTCACGGGCTAGCGGTTCAAGCTTTGCGTGGTGTTGGGGTTAAAGGTGGAATTGGAATTACCAATGTCCATTCCCCGGTTGTGCCAGCAAGAGGCAAATTTCTTGACAAGTATTTTGCCACAGTTTTCGATCTGGTCCACAACCGCATTTTTGCCGACCCGGTATTGCTCGGGCGATATCCAAAAGCTCCTTTCGGAGCCGGGCGGGTGCTTAAGTCTCTTGATGACTTAGATCCGGATGACTTGAAGATCATCCACCAGCCTTTGGATTTCTACGGCATGAACTACTACATGCCGACTCGAATCAAAGCGGGTTCACCGAAAATCGGTACAACCCCGGACGGCGAAACCGAGACCATAAAACAAGTCCCGTTCTCGCTAGAACCGTTCCCCGAATTCGCAAAAACCGGTTTCGGCTGGCCGGTTGCGCCCGAATACCTTGCTGTCGCCCTCGGTGACATGGCGGAGCGCTACGGAGACGCCATGCCTCCCATCTACATCACGGAAGGTGGGGTGAGTTATCCGGATGCGCGAGCCGCAAGTGGACATTTTCACGATGAGCGACGGATTGACTATTTGGCGGAACACATCGCGATAGTTCTAAACGGCGCCCCGGGAATTGACGTGAAAGGTTACTTCGTTTGGTCGCTAATCGACAACTGGGAGTGGGCAGCTGGATTCAGTCAAAGATTCGGACTCGTCCATGTTGATTTCGACTCACTTGAGCGAACCCCGAAGGACTCATACCGCTGGCTGCAAGGCGTGCTCGCTGCTCGAAAGCGCTAGCGTTTCAAGTTGAACACGTTCTAGTTGGTACGACGCCTTAGTGTCGCCGATCCCAATATGACTGCACCGACAGCGAACGCAAGAATTATCAGTATTTTCATTCCGATGTAGTTGGCATCTTCTGTGTCTTTCGCTATTGCGTTCAACGCGTCAATCACGTGTGAGAGCGGAAGCCAATCAGAGATTGCGTGAAGCACATCCGGCATGGTGTCGCGAGGCAAAAACACACCCCCCAGGAGAATCTGCGGAAACACCAGGGCGGGCACAAACTGTGCGACTTGGAACTCACTATTTGCGAACGCGCTCGCGAGCAATCCAAGTGTCGTGCCGAGCACGGCATCGGCGAGCGCTACCCACAATAAGAGCCAAATAGAACCCTTGGTGTCTAGACCGCAAACCCACACTGCGAACCCGACTGCGATTGCCGATTGCAGGATGGCCAAGAAACTGAAGGCAAGCGCGTAACCGAGGGTGAATTCGAACTTGCTTATTGGCATCGTGAGTAGTCGCTCCAAGGTCCCGCTTCGACGTTCACGCAAGGTTGTGATGCTTGTGACAAGGAACATGACTGTGAACGGAAACAAAGCAAGCACGGCTGGACCAAACTGGTCGAAGAAAGGTGTGTCGGAGAATATCCAGGCCATGAGTCCAACTAGCAAGCTCGGCACGAGCAGCAGTAGCCCTAACGTTCTCGGATCATGAGCAATCTGGGTTAGCACTCGACTGGCGGTTCGCCATGCATTTTGAATTCGCATCAGGCCACCCGCTTAGAATCGCTAGTTTGTTCGTCAAAGTCAGGTTCGTTTCGAATCAAGCGCAGGAAGGCGTCATCCGGGTCGGTGGCTCCCGTGCGTTTGAGTAACCCGGCGGGTGTTTCATCGGCGAGAATTAGCCCGTTCCTTAGCAGGAGTAACCTGTCGCAACGGCTCGCCTCATCCATGACGTGACTTGAAACTAGCAACGTCGTGCCTTCAGCGGCGAGCTGGCGAAACAGCGTCCAAAGGTCCGCTCGCAGTACTGGGTCAAGGCCAACTGTTGGTTCGTCGAGCACGAGAAGCGCCGGTTTACCTAGTAGCGCAATTGCAAGGGATGTTCGATTAAGTTGACCACCGGAGAGCGTGGAAACAAGTTGCCTTGCTTGAGATTCAAGCCCGGTAACTTTCAATACTCGAGTCGCATCGTTTCGAGGGACGCGCATGATTGATGCGAAATATTTCAGGTTCTGGATAACGGTGAGGTCCTCGTAGACGCTCGGGCTCTGGGAAACGTATCCGAGTTTTAGACGCAAGCTCTTGCTTCCGGCAGGCTCTCCAAGCACATTGATTTCGCCATGCACGTGTCTTTGTACCCCGACGATCGAGCGCATGAGTGTGGACTTGCCTGAACCGCTTGGCCCAAGGAGTCCGACAACGCTTCCTTCTGTAACATCAAAGTTCAGGCCGTGCAGGATTTCGTGCTTACCCCTAATTACTCGAAGGTCTTTCGCCGAGATCACAGAATTCACCATGTGATGAATTATTCTCTTGGTGATTGCTCCATGTCAATTGGATCATTTGAACCGGTGAGGTGCCACTGAATGATTGGACCGAAATGCAAAGCAGCATCCTCAACTGAAATTTTTGCAAGCGGTTCAAACTTCACACCGTATCGAATTACAAACAACCCCACCAATTGGGACGCCGCCGCTGTCGCTCGAAAATCACCATCCGGTACGTCGAGATACTTTGAAAGCTTTCCCACGACTTCACGGGTCATAAACTGGCGCAAAATTGTCGCTGCAAAATCGTGCGAAAGAGCCGTGCGAAGTAATCCAATGAATTGCTTTTGAGCGCTCGGTTTATCAAGGTTGGTCAGAGCGGCACGAACAAGATTTACCCCGATGAGTTCACGTGGTCCTGCTAGAGCCTCGCGAACAATTCGGTCCGGACGAACTGGCGCGGAAATTGTCTCGGCGAACAGATCGGCTTTGCTCGCAAAATAGTGATGAACAAGCGCGGGGTCGACTCCTGCCACTTTGGCAATGCCTCGCATCGAAGTTGAATCGTATCCGCGAGATAGGAATTCCGAACTGGCGGCTTTCAAGATTGCGAGCCGAGTATCCCCGTGACCGGCACGACGACCCCTTCGTGTTCCCCGAAGTGCGGATTGGGCTTCGAGTGGCATGAAAAAAGGCTATCCCGAAGTTGTGAGAGCGGTAGGGGTTTGTTGTCGCACACTTTTTGAAACTGGGAGTTCTCCCAGCAGATACTGAGTGCTAATTCGTTATAGTTGACCCCAAGCTGTAAGCACCCGGCGAACAGCGAATCGCGGTTCAGCCGCACAGAACAGAAGGAGTCTTGGTCAATGGAACCATTGCTCGTCATTATCGGCGTTATCGTACTGATCGTCGTAATTGTCGGTATTTACCTATGGGCGACCTATAACGGTTTGGTTCGACTCAACGTTCGTGTTGATGAGGCATGGAGCGATATAACAGTTCAGCTGAAGCGACGGGCTGATTTGATCCCAAACCTAATTGAAGCGGTCAAAGGTTATGCCGCACACGAAAAGAGCGTGTTCGAGGAAGTAACTAAAGCTCGCGCCGAGTCTCTTAACGCCAGCACTCCGAAGGAAGCTGCCGCGGCCGAGAATCATATTCAAGCTGCACTTAAGAGCATCTTCGCTGTCGCAGAAGCATACCCGCAGTTGCAGGCGAGCCAGAACTACTTGCAATTGCAGGGCGAACTTGTCGACACTGAAGACAAGATCCAGGCTTCAAGGCGTTTCTACAACGGCGGCGTTCGTGAACTAAACACCAAGATCAAGGTGTTCCCGAACACGTTGTTTGTTCGCGGACTTGGATTCACCGAACGCGAGTTCTTCGAAGTTTCAGATTCGGCTGCAATTGCCGATGCTCCGAGAGTTCAGTTCTAGGCAAAGTTCTTCGAATTTGTGTCTTGGCCTTGGCTGTAATGCAAGCCAAGGCCAAAACAACTGTCTCCATCTGGTGAATTGTTAAGTCAAGGCTGAAACATGTATCGAGCTATTGCGCGTAACAAACGCAACACGGTGTTCATAGTCATCATGTTTGTGATTGTCGTAATCGCAATTGGAATGGCCGTGAATCTTATTTGGGGTGACCCAATAAGAACGGGTGACTGGACGGTCACAATCTTCACGATAATTGGGGTCGGCATCTATACGCTTATTCAATGTTTCTCGGGGAGCCAAGAGGCGTTATCAATGAGCGGGGCGCGACAAATCGAAAAGTCGGATGATCCAAGGCTCTATCGAATCGTCGAAAATCTTGCAATCACCAAGGGCCTGCCGATGCCGAAGGTGTACATCATTGATGATGAAGCTCCGAATGCGTTCGCTACCGGAATGAGCCCCAAAACAGCTTGTGTTTCTGCGACGACCGGATTGCTCGCGATGATGGATGATAGCGAGTTGGAAGGTGTCATGGCTCATGAAATGGGTCACGTCGAGAACTTTGACATCAGACTGAACACAATAGTTTTCGCCTTGGTAGTCGCGATTGGCGTTATTTCGGACATCCTGCTCAGGCTGACGTGGTTTGGTGGGCGCGGAAGAAACAACAGCGGTTCGAATCCGATTTTCATGATTGCTGGCCTTGCCGCTTTGGTTATCTCGCCAATTGTTGCCGCGCTAATTCAGGCAGCGATTTCCAGACAGCGAGAGTATTTGGCTGACGCCACCGGGGCGATGACTACAAGAAACCCTGAAGGACTAGCAAAAGCGTTGGAAAAGCTTGGCCAATATGGCAGGCCAATGCAAAAGCAAAACACCACGATGGCTCACATGTGGTTCGCCGACCCCTCAAAACCCGGAGTGATGGATCGACTATTCGGCACTCATCCACCAATCTTCGATCGGGTTCAACGGCTACGCGAGAACGAAGCTAGGTTCTAGTCTTCTCGTGAATAGAGCGCCGCTCCGGTAGTTGCGGCTACATTGCTTGCCAAGTTTCCCCAATTCGTAACGCAAATATCTTCTAAGCCTTGCCAATTCGCGGTTTGTCGAAGTAGTGGCGCAATTCGTTGCGCAACTTGGTTGGCATCTTGACCGGCTTCAACCCATGCAGATTGAACCTTCAAGACTCGTAGCTTCCGGTCACTCTTTAGATCAATCCGACCAACAATTTCATGATCGATCAGAATCGGCAGGTTGTAGTACCCAAATTTTCGTTTCGGTGCCGGTGTGTAGATTTCGATCAAATACTCAAAGTTGAATAGTCTCGCCGCGCGGCTTCGCTCCCAAACGATCGGATCAAACGGGGACAGGAACGCGACAGTGTCAATTTTTCGGGGAATGGTTGAACCAATGGGCATCCAAGCTGGTTGCTTCCAACCCTCCACAGAAACTTGTTGAACCAAACCGCTCGATTCCAATTGTTCGAGCGCAACTTTGGCTTCCGTGCTCTTGAGGCGATAATAATCCGCGATGTCTTTTAGAGTTCCAACCCCGAGTGCTTTAACCGCGTGCTCAACGAGCATCGCTTGCGCCTGGGCGATTGGCACTTGCCTCTCCAAAATTTCAGCGGGAAGAACTTGATCTGGCAAACCGTAAACGCGTTCGAATCTCTTGCGGCCGGCTGAAACAACCTCACCGCTCCTAAACAGAGCCTCTAGCGCTGTTTTTACTTCAGACCAGCCCCACCAAGGGCCGGTTCTTCGATTGAGATCGTGCTCGATTTCGCTAGCCGGTAGTGGGCCTTTGGTCCGAAGCTCGCCTAGTAGCCACTGAACAGTGGTTTTGTGTTCCTGTGCCCACAGATTCCAGTCGCTGCCTTCGCTGCGATACTGCTCCATGCGCCAACGAAACAGGGGCCAAGATTCGCGCGGAATCAACGATGCAACGTGAGCCCAATACTCCAAATATTTGGCACCTTTGACAAACGTGAGGCGATCTAGTTGTTGCTTATCGAAAGCGCCAAGTCTGGCGAATAAGGGTAAATAATGACTGCGCTCGAATACATTGACTGAATCGATCTGAAGGAGCCCAAGCTTGTCGACGATCTTGCTTAGATCTCGAGAGCCAACCGAAGAGTTATTCGTTTTGCCGAACCCTTGAGATGCCAACGCGATTTTTCGCGCTTGAAGCAACGACAGTGAATCCACCACGAGTATCGAAGATACAGCGAAGTATGGACATGGAATGCGCTTCGAAAATGGCGGGACCAAGGCATTGAAGCAAATGTTGAATAAACTAAAGCGTGAGATTCAAGAACCTTTCGGTCGGCACAAGGCGTTCAGTAAGTGCTGATGAAGAGTTTGTGCCGGTTCCCATGCGGATCGCAGGGGCATGGTCTTGGCGAATTTTGGTGCTCGCGGGCGCTATTGCTCTGGTCATCTACTTGGTGATTCAGTTGCGACTTGTAGTGGTTCCACTGCTAGTAGCAGTCTTGCTTGCCGCGCTCCTCGTGCCATTCGTGCAATTTGTTCGAAGACACGGATGGCCGAAATGGCTTGGAGTCGCTGTCGCTGAGCTTGGGCTTATTGGGATCGTCACCGGCTTGGTTTACCTCATCGTGACTCAGATTCTTCGCGGTTTTCCCGAGTTGAGTGATCGTTCAATCTCCTTTTTTGAAGACGTCAAACAATTACTGCTGACCTCGCCACTGCATTTGACCGAGGATCAGCTCGCCGAATATTTGAAACAGACCTGGGCCTCAATTCAAAAAGACAGTGGCTGGTTGCTTTCGGGGGCACTTCAATTTGGTTCGAGTTTCGGTCATTTGCTCGCTGGCATCCTGCTGACTTTGTTCGCCACGCTGTTTCTTCTAATCGATGGTGACAAGATTTGGGCGTGGATCGTTGGACTGTTCCCGAAGAAGGCTAGAGCCGCCGTGAACGGAGCTGGCAAGGCGGGCTGGGTTACGCTTTCAGACTTCGTGAGAGTACAGATATTTGTGGCATTCATCGACGCCCTGGGAATCGGATTAGGCGCTTGGATCCTGGGTCTAATTTTTGGCGGATTCCCTCTAGTAGTGCCAATAGCCATTGCGGTATTTCTCGGGTCATTCATTCCAGTTGTTGGTGCGGTGCTAACGGGCGCAATTGCGGTATTTGTCGCTCTCGTCTATTTGGGCCCGTGGCAAGCGCTCATCATGCTTGGAATTGTCTTGTTAGTGCAACAGATTGAAGGCCATGTGCTGCAGCCTCTAGTTATGGGAAACGCGGTGAAAGTTCATCCGCTCGCTGTAGTGCTTGCGGTCGCTGCGGGCGGATTCTTAGCTGGGATTTCCGGCGCACTGTTTGCAGTACCGCTAGTTGCGACCCTCAACGCAATGATTGGTTATACGGCGAGACGTCGATGGGAAACTGATCCTGATCCGAGTTTGGAGGATGTGCTTCGTGACAAATGAACCGAGCGCTATCCCTGAACTAGCTGAAATTGAGGATGCTCGCAAAATCGTCAGCGCTGTTGCGCAACTGACTCCGATGGATAGCTCCAGGTACCTTTCGAATGTTCTGGGATCTGAACTCTTCCTGAAATGCGAAAACTTGCAGCGAACGGGCTCATACAAGATTCGCGGAGCCTACAATCGCATGGTTCGGTTGAGTCCCGAGGAGCGTAGCCGCGGAGTTGTTGCCGCCTCCGCTGGTAATCACGCTCAAGGTGTCGCGCTCGCCGCCAAAGAGTTAGGCATAAAGGCAACGATCTTCATGCCGGTAGGTGCAGCATTACCGAAGCTTCAAGCGACGAAAGATTATGGTGCGGAAGTGGTGCTTCGGGGTCACAACATCACGGAACCGCTTCGAGCTGCTGCTGAATTTGCTGAGCAGACGGGAGCTATCTTCATTCCGCCGTTTGACCATCATGATGTCATCGTCGGCCAAGGCACACTGGGCCTTGAGATTCTGGATCAAGTGCCGGATGTTGAAACCGTCATCGTGCCAATTGGTGGTGGTGGGCTAATAGCCGGAGTTGCAAGCGCGTTGAAGCAGAAGGCGGCTCTTGAGGGGCGGAAGATTCGCGTTATTGGTGTGCAGGCAGAAAACTCTGCGCCTTACCCGTTATCGCTAAGCGCGGGTGAGCCGGTCGAAATACGAATGCGACCGACAATCGCAGACGGAATCGCGGTGGCCAAACCTGGCAACCTAAACTTTCAAATCATCCGAGAGCTTGTGGATGAGATTGTCACGGTATCGGATGATGAGACGGCTCAGGCGCTTCTAATTCTTCTTGAGCGGGCAAAGCTTGTTGTTGAACCGGCCGGCGCTGTTTCTGTCGCGGCGATTATCACCGGGAAGATTCGCAACACCGGAAAAACAGTTGCCATATTGAGTGGCGGGAACATCGATCCGCAAGTGATGGAGAAAGTGATTGCCCTTGGGTTGTCCGCGTCGGATCGATATTTGCGATTAACGATCAAGCTTCCGGATCGACCGGGTCAACTTGCGCGAATCGCGGAACTCGTTTCTGACGCAAACGCGAACGTAATTGAGGTCTCACACACAAGAAACAGCCGTGGCGCGCTGCTTGGCGATGTTGAGCTCGAAATCAGTTTAGAAACTCGCGGCCCAGACCACGTTCAAGCGGTGCTCGAACGGCTTCGGGCCGCGGACTACGACCCGCAAGTTCAATAGCGCTTTGAACTAGTGCTGGAAGGTGCGAACCTTGAGCAGTTCCACCGCTATCTCTTTGCCGTTTGGTGCGGTATAGCTCGTTGACTGGCCCTCTTTGAGTCCGATAATCGCCTGACCAAGCGGGCTCTGTTCGCTGTACACATCCAAATCGGAGTCACCCGCGATTTCACGATTTCCGACCAAGAACTCTGAGGTCTCACCCGCAATTTTTGCGGTAACAATCATTCCCGACTCAACAATTCCGTCGTCAGGCGGAGTGCCAACTTGCGCTGTGCGAAGCAGGGACGTGAGTTGACGAATACGCGCCTCAATCTTGCCTTGCTCTTCTTTCGCGGCGTGGTATCCGCCATTTTCTTTCAGGTCGCCTTCTTCGCGAGCCAATTCGATTTTGTGAGCGATCTCAATTCGACCGGTTCCACTTAGTTGCTCCAGTTCAGCACTAAGCCGATCAAAGGCTTCCTGAGTCAGCCAAGTCTCGGTGGTTGCGTCAACCATGATTTGCTCCTTCGGCTACCGACACCAATTTCGGCAGTCTTTGCGAATTCCATTGAAAGAAATAAGACCGGCCAATCGACCGGTCTACCAAACGATGTACTCAATTCTAGGTTAGCCAACAGCTATAGATCAACCCGGTTACCGGCTTCTGGATACTAATTACGTTTTCCGAAAACTCCCGAGTTTGAGTTTCCGATCTTGGAATATGCACAATTTTCCAACCAACGATCTCGTGTGAAGCGTTTTGGATTTGCAATGCGCAATCTGCTGAAAGTCCAGGGTCTACGCTCAGTTGGAACTTCACTTCCACGGTTCGTTCCGAGACAAGTCGGCTACCCAAATCACGACTATCTAACCCGCCCTTGATTGCGAACGGACCGAACAAGACCAGCCAGGCAACGAATCCTGCGCACAAAATAATTGCTGATGAAATTAACAAGATGCGATCTAATCGTCGGCCTGACGATTTGCCGTATCGCGCATCCAAACTTGCGCGATCTGGTTCGCGTTGTGCGTGCGCCATCCAACTCCCAATTATTGTTGTATGCCTAGGCTAACCGTGAAAAAGGAGAAATTGGTGTCAAAGCGGCTACTTGCAGTACACGCTCATCCGGATGATGAGTCGAGTAAGGGAGCCGCAACTTATGCGCACTACGTTGCTGAAGGCGTTGAGGTTCTCATAGTTACTTGCACGGGAGGCGAGCGAGGTTCGATCCAGAACGAGGACTTGGGTCCAAAACCCATGGCGCAGCGAGACATTGCGGGGCTTAGGCGTCTGGAAATGCAAGCGGCGACCGCGGCGGTTGGATTCGACCATGTTTGGCTTGGTTTTGAAGATTCGGGTTTACCAGAGAATGACGAACCTTTGCCTTTGAACTGTTTTGCATCCATACCGCTTGAAACTTCGGCGGCGCCCCTAGTTGAGATTTTGCGCCGGTTTAGGCCACAGGTTGTAATCACGTACGACGAGCAAGGTGGTTACCCGCATCCCGATCACATTCGCACGCACGAGATTTCGATGTTCGCAATTGAAGCGGCAGCAGATCCCGGCCGGTATCCAGAAACTGGCGAAGCATGGAAGGTTCAGAAGGTTTACTACGACCGAGTCTTCAATACGCCAAGAATTAAGGCGCTCATGTCCGGACTTGAACGCGAATATCCAGATTCCCCGCTTATTGCTGAGTTGGCCGAAATAAACTCGTGGATGAGGGAACGACCCGATCTTGCAACGAGCCACATCGATGTTGGCGCCCATCTAGAAACGCGAGATGCGGCACTTAGGGCGCACGCAAGTCAAGTCGCACCTGACAGCAGGTTTTTCTTTTGGCCGAATGATCTGCTTAGGCAGTTTTGGCCGTGGGAAGATTTTCAATTAGTGAGTTCAACAGTTGAAACCAAATTGCCGGAGACGGACTTATTCGCCGGCATTATTGAGGAGTAGTTGTGATTTTCGGTTCCATCATAATTTGGCTAGCCAGCCCTTCGCCTTCACCAGATATTGACCCAAACACGGTCACTCCAACTTGGGTTGGATTCGCGGTTACGTTCTTCGTGGCGGTGGCTTCAGTGCTGTTGATCTTGGATATGTCCAGAAGAATCCGGCGGGTTCGATATCGGGAAGAGATTAGAGGTCACTTGGGAGACGACCCTCAGCCAGGAGACACTGAGCCAGGCGACCCTGAGCCAGGCGACACTGAGCCAGGGGGCACTCTGCCAGGGGGTACTGGGCAAAAGGGTCCGAACGCCAAACATTCGAAGCCTAAGAACTGAGTTCAAACCCCAAGCGGCGGAGCAATCGCAACTAGCAGGATTCCAGTCCAATGGCACAGGAATGCGAGCAACGTGAACGTGTGGAAAATCTCATGAAATCCAAATGTGCCCGGTAGCGGGTTCGGTTTCTTCAGCCCGTAAACTACCGCTCCCGCTGAATAAAGCAACCCACCAATTAGAACCAAGATCATCATCGCGGGGTTTGCGTTGAAGAAATCAACGATGAACATCATCGCCGCCCAACCGAGCAACAGGTAAATCGGGACGTAGAGCCAACGCGGCGCGGAAATCCAAAACACTCGAAAACAAATTCCGAGCAAGGCGCCACCCCAAACCAGGAAAAGCAAGATCGTCGACTTTGGTTGGGGGAGCGCAAGTACGGTAATTGGAGTGTAAGTGCCGGCGATCAGCAAGAAGATATTTGCGTGATCCAATCGTTTCAGTACCTTTTTTACTTTCGGTGACCAATTGAATCGGTGGTACAGAGCAGAAATACCAAAAAGCAAGAGTGAACATGTCAAGAACACCGCGGAACTAGCTTTTGCCGGCACGCCTTGCGCGAGTACTATCAGCACGACACCGAGCGCGATAGCTGCAGGGAAAGTTCCTGCGTGAATCCAACCTCGCCACGAAGGCCTGACATCCTGATTCGCCTCGGCTGCCTCGAGCAAGGGGATGTTTGGAATCGACTCAACTGTCGGGGAGTCGCTTGCTGATTCCACTGCGACTTGGTTGTCGATTTTTGAACTCACGGTTTGACGATACGTCATTGAAGTAACGGCAATCTGGGAATCCATACCGACAATTGGGCTAACGTAGCGATGTGACTAGCCGCGACATCTTCCTGGGCGGAGGAGTCTTATACAAACTCTATGAACGCCGCTTACGTAGGCAGATTTCAGGTCGCAGGGTTCCGCGGCACATTGCAATGATTCTTGACGGGAATCGGCGTTGGGCCAAACAAAACTTCTTGGAGAATGTCGCTCACGGGCACCGAGCGGGAGCCGCAAAGTTCGTAGAGTTTTTGGACTGGTGTGACGAACTCGGTGTGTCCGTTGCGACGCTCTATTTACTTTCCACCGACAACCTAAAAGGAAGAAACTCAACTGAACTAGCGGACCTGTTTGAGATTATCGGGCAGCTAGCAACAGACCTCTCGGAGCACAAGAACTGGAAGATCAAGAGAGTTGGAACAGCCGAAGGTTTGCCGCAAGCCCTCGTGAAGCGACTTGAGAACGCCGAATCACAATCCGCGAAAAACACTGGAATGCACATCAATCTTGCCGTTGGTTACGGAGGTCGGCGCGAAATCGTCGATGCCATGCGCTCCATAGTGCAAATGCACGCGAAGAAAGGTGAATCGCTTGAGGCCTTGGCTGAAATCCTCACTCCAGAGCTCATTGGAGAGCATTTGTACACTGGGGGCCAACCGGATCCGGACTTAGTGATCCGCACCTCTGGAGAACAGAGATTGAGCGACTTTATGCTTTGGCAGAGTGCACACAGTGAGTTCTATTTCATGGAAGCGTTAGGGCCTGATTTACGAAAAATTGATTTTCTAAGGGCGATTCGTGACTACGCGGATCGTGATCGCCGTTTTGGTCAATAGCTTCAAGTTGACTGCAACCTCAATGTCGCTGTAAAACTACTCAAATGATTTCCATCGAAGATTTTCTAACGAGGTTCAACGACGAACCCGGATACTTCGACTTCGCCAGGGTGTCTCCTATCGCACAGTCGGCGTTAGAAGAAGAACGTGCACTAACCGAGACACTCTCTCGTGCTCGATTCGGAAGTCTCGATTCCCTTTTCGATCAAACTGATCGAGTTCAGCGGGCAGTATCGGCGCTAACTGGATTTGAGCCAGAACAGATCGTGTTTCAACCAAACACAAGTAGCGGACTATTACAGGCGATGTTTGGATTGAGCGGAAAAGTTTTGGTTTCGCCGGCAGAATTTCCAAGTAGCCCTTTCGCGGCGGTCCGAGCAGCATCAGCGCTTGGAACGCTTGAACCGCAATGGTTGGAAACCGATTTTGGGGGAGTCAGTGCCGCTGCAATAAGGGCACAAATCACCGCTGACACTACTGCCGTTTGTTTGAGTCTTGTAGATTTCCGGTCTGGCCGATTGGCAGATCTTGAAGCGATCCGTCAAGTTATAGGTGATCGCCTATTGATAGTTGACGCTATTCAAGGTTTCGGTGCAGTCGACGTTGATTATTCGCTCGCGGATGTCGTATCGAGCGGTGGTCAGAAGTGGGTTCGAGCGGGTTGGGGCACCGGATTTCTCGTGCTCAGTGATCGCGCGATGGGGGCGATCAAGCCCGTGCTCTCGGGATTCAACGCTACCGATGTTGAACCGTTGCCCTTAGATGAAGTACCAGAACCTTCAAGGAGTGCCAAAGCGTTCCAGTGGAGCAATCCAAACCCGATAGCGCAGGCACGGTTTGCTTGCGCTCTAGAAGAGATAGCTGAAGTCGGCGTGGCCCAAATAGAGGCGAAGATTAGAGAGAACACCGCCCGCCTGATCAGCATGGCTGACGAGTACGGCATCCAAGTTTCTTCACCGCGAGCGGATGCGGAGCGAGCCGGTATCGTCGCACTTGAGCCGACACCGGAAAACTACACCGTGCTCATTGCGAGTTTGCACAATCACGGGGTCACGGCAACCGCTCGAGGAAACTCCATCCGTCTTAGCGCTCACGCTACGACAGGGTCAGAATCATTTGAAATGCTCGACTCAGCGTTTAAATCGTTTTCCACCGCCTCACGAGTCTGAAACTCCCCCAAATTGGGCGTTCCATTCGGGCGTGTCGATCCCACAGGAATGCGAGTCAGACCGTAGCGTCGAGACATCAGGCACGGAGCCTGGACGAGGCGGACAACCTAGATCGCTTTGGCAACCTGGATGGCCGCATCGGTGGAAACCGGCGTGTTTCACTCCGGGAATGGAGCAGTTTGTGGCCCCTACGAAATCTCCCCAAACCAAGCAACTTGCGGGGGAGGTGGTGGGCCAGTCACTTAAGACATATGTGCTCGACACCTCCGTTTTGCTTTCTGACCCGAAAGCAATTTTTCGATTCGCTGAGCACGATGTCGTACTTCCGGTTGTTGTGATTAGCGAGCTTGAAGGCAAACGCCACGACCCGGAGATTGGCTATTTTGCACGTCAAGCGTTACGAAACCTGGACGAGTTAAGAATTAAGCACGAACGGCTAGATTTTCCGGTCTCGATCGGAGCCGGTGGGAGTTTGAGGGTTGAACTGAATCACTCAAACCTTTCAGTTCTCCCGTCCGGCTTGCAATTGGCTGACAACGACTCTCGAATCCTCGCAGTCGCATCTAACCTCGCCAATGACGGACTAAATGTCACCGTGGTTTCGAAGGATTTACCGCTTCGAGTGAAGGCTGCGGCAATCGGGTTATCGGCGGAAGAATATCGCGCCGAACTTGCTGTTGATTCAGGTTGGACCGGAACCGCCGAGATCAATCTTGGTTCGCGAGAAATATCTAAGCTCTATGACGAAGAAGGCTTGGAGACCGACCTCGTATGCGACTTGCCAGTGAACACCGGACTCGTCATCCATTCCGAGCGGGGTTCCGCTTTGGGACGGGTCACAGGGGCCGGTCGGCTTTGCCTGGTTAGAGGTGACCGAGAAGTATTTGGAATGCACGGGCGTTCGGCAGAGCAGAGGCTTGCAATCGATTTGCTACTTGATCCGGAGCTCGGAATCGTTTCACTAGGTGGCCGTGCTGGAACTGGAAAGTCGGCACTAGCGTTGTGCGCAGGACTCGAGGCGGTGCTCGAACGGCAGCAGCATAAGAAGATCATGGTGTTTCGCCCCCTGTATGCGGTAGGCGGGCAAGATTTGGGTTATCTACCGGGGGATGCGGCCGAGAAGATGAACCCGTGGGCGCAAGCGGTGTTCGATACCCTCGGTTCGGTCGTTTCGCAGAATGTGCTCGATGAAGTGTTGGAGCGCGGCCTGCTTGAAGTGCTACCGCTTACACACATTCGTGGGCGCAGTTTGCACGATGCGTTTGTAATCGTCGATGAGGCACAGTCTCTTGAGCGCAATGTGCTCTTGACAGTTCTAAGCCGAATCGGGCAAAACTCCCGGGTTGTTTTGACTCATGACGTGGCGCAACGAGACAACTTGAGGGTTGGTCGACACGACGGAGTTGCGTCGGTAATCGAGACCTTGAAGGGGCACAAGCTATTCGGTCACATTACTTTGACTCGTTCGGAGCGTTCGGACATAGCCGCTCTCGTTACCGAACTGCTTGAAGGAAACGAATTGGTTTAGGGCAGTCGTTTGATCTGTTAAGTTCGAGGGGTGGAACTCCTGCTCTACGTCGTTCTAGGCAGTCTCGGCGTGCTGTTTGTTTGGGGCCTTGTTGCGCCAAGAAGCATCTGGAAATTGATGTTTAGTTGGACCTACCGGGATTCGTTTCGAGGTGAACCTAGCAGAAGTGGGTATTTGCTGTTCCGGCTTGTATCGGCAATCGGAGTTATCTCGCTAACGCTAGGTTCTGTTGGGGCGTATCAAGTGTGGCAACGCCGGCAGCCAGTTCCCCCGGCACCACCAACCTTGGTTGAACTAATGTGGGGAAAACCGAATCCGGTTGTGTTGAACAAAGTTGTTCACGGGGTGACGCAAATTCCGACCGGATTGGTTGACCAGCCGATTCTTGGTTACCAAGTCGTTGACGGTCAAACTCGACAACCTTCTTATCTGTTCGGCCTCAAACATTTCAAACTTAAGTCGGCAACCAAGTTGAACGGTCTTGTCGGGACTGGCCCAAGCGCTGGACTTGTAGCGCTGGATACAGCGGACCTCGTCCTAAAAGTTTCGGGCGATCCGAAGTGCTTTGCACAAGTTGTGGTAGTTCGCGAGGATGCTGAGAAAGTTGAAGTTGGCGTTTATTACGGCCAAGCCAACCCGTCAGATGGCTCCAACAAGGATCAAGTTGCTAACTGCTCGACAATCTCCGCAAGGGAAAATCGATCGACCCTAATTCCCATTGACTTGAATGACGAAGTCGGAAAAAGGCAAGTAGTTGGGCTTGATGGTCGCGGTATTTTCGAAGTCAAAGACTTAACAAATCAAGGATGAGTCGCAGCTCTACCCAGGGTGCGTCATGCTCAACACATCAAGCAGAGCATCCAATTGAGCTTCAGAGACCTCGCCCCTTTCCACAAATCCAAGGTCAATAACCGACTCTCGAATTGTTATGCCCTTCGCAACAGCGTTCTTTGCTACTTTCGCTGCGGATTCGTAACCAATAACGCGGTTTAACGGGGTCACGATTGATGGAGAAGATTGGGCCAATGCTTTCGCTCGTTCGATGTTGGCTTGAAGTCCGTCGATCGTTTTTTCCGCGAGAACTGTTGCGGAGTTTGCCAGCAATCGAATCGATTCAAGTAGCGCTGTGCCCATGACTGGAATCGCAACGTTCAACTCGAACGAACCGCTGGCTCCGGCCCAAGCAATCGTCGCGTCGTTACCTACCACTCTCGAGCACACCATCAGCACCGCTTCGGGAATCACCGGATTGACTTTGCCGGGCATGATGGAGGAGCCCGGCTGAAGGTCGGGGATGTGAATTTCGGCGATGCCGGTGTTTGGGCCGGATCCCATCCATCTCAAGTCGTTGCAAATTTTTGTGAGGCTAACTGCTATCACGCGTAGCGCGCCGGATGCCTCAACCAGTCCGTCTCTCGCCCCTTGGGCCTCGAAGTGGTCGAGCGCTTCTGTAATCGGGAGCCCTGATTCTTTCGCCAATTCCGCGATAACTTTTTGAGGGAAACCCTTTGGGGTGTTGATACCAGTTCCCACAGCGGTACCGCCCAGTGGAACTTCAGCCACTCTTGGAAGCGCAGATTTGACTCGTTCAATTCCGAGTCGCACTTGACGGGCGTAACCACCAAACTCTTGACCAAGTGTTACAGGTGTTGCATCCATCAAGTGGGTGCGACCAGATTTCACGGCCTGCGCCCATTCTTTCGATTTTGCCTCTAACGATTTGGCAAGTGTCTCAAGGGCCGGGATCAGTTGCTGTAGGAGCGCACCGGTCACAGCCAAGTGAACGGAAGTTGGAAATACATCATTTGAAGATTGCGAGGCGTTGACATGGTCGTTCGGGTGAACTGCCCTACCCAATCGTTCAGTTGCGAGCGTTGCCAACACTTCATTCATGTTCATGTTCGAAGACGTACCGCTACCAGTTTGGTAAACATCAATCGGGAACTGGTCGAGGTGGCTTCCACCGATTAACTCGTCTGCCGAATCGATAATCGCTTTAGAAATATCACCGTCGACGATTCCAAGTTCCCCGTTGATGACCGCCGCAGCTCGCTTGATTCGGGCGAGAGCGATGATTTGCGCCGATTCAAGTCGAGAACCTGAGATTGGAAAATTTTCTACCGCTCTTTGAGTTTGAGCGGCATAAAGCGCATTCTTCGGGACGCGCACTTCACCCATTGTGTCGTGCTCAATTCGGTAATCCTGATCGTCAGCCACGTCTGAACCTCTGCTCTCTTTCGACTTGCTACTACCTGGCATTTCCGATTGTGACGTCAGGAACTACTTGACCCTCAAGGAGTTTGTAGTTCGCGCCGACAATCGCCAAACTGCCATCAGCTATTGCTTCACTTATTACTTCAGATTGTCGGACCAAGTCTGCAACCGTCCCTCTTAAGTGGAGGCGTCCAACTTCGCCGGCATCCAACTCGGCATTCACTTCGCTGCGAGCTCGAATCGCCTTAGCAGATTCAACAACCGGTTCGATGAGCTTTTGGATGTGAGGGGGAATTTGCGCCGAATCTGATTTCTCGCTTGCAATAGCGGCGGCAACCGCGCCGCACTCATCGTGACCAAGCACAACCACGAGCGGAACTTTCAGAATCGCAACGGCGTACTCGATTGAACCGATCACCGAATCTGAAATTACTTGACCGGCGTTTCGAATCACGAATAGGTCCCCCAGGCCCATATCGAAGATGATTTCTGCTGCTAATCGTGAGTCACTGCATCCAAACAATGCGGCCTTTGGGTACTGACTGCCAACAAGCTCACCGCGTCGTTCGACATCTTGCCTAGGATGCCTAGGCTCACCGGCAATGAATCGACCGTTGCCTTTGACCATCTCACGCCAAGCTTCAGCGGGGGAGACAGGGGTTGGGACAGTTGTCATTTCTTACCCTTCATTTTTGAGTTTCTTGCCACGCCGCCAAGTTTGATGCAAGAACGTCAAAGTCTTGCTCGCTGGCCGTACCGAATAGCACAATTGCGCCACTATCGGTTTGGGTTTGCATGACATAGGCAAGGTTTCCGACCTCGGCCGTTGACCGATAATCGTAAATTGACCAGGCAAGCCCGGAAATAGTTTTGGAGCCCGTCGCTCGCCTTGAATCTAGTTGGTTTGCGATCCAGGTCGGGTTTGAATCTATTCCTTGTTTGAGTCCTATGTAGCCGTTTTTTGGCGTCAAGAATCCGATGTACCAGGTCGCTACATTGTCGGGGGTGTCCGCTGCAAATTTGGCGCTATTAGCACTCCAACCGCTCGGTAGTGCGGGGGAGGCGAGAGCGGTTTCAACATCCGCTTGCAAGGCAATTTTTTGATAGTCAACCTTTGGGATGTTTGGGCCAGGTTGCTCGGTGAATGTGACAACCAGAAGTACGACGGCCAGGCAGGCAAAAAGCGCAATCACAAGGTTGGAAAGAGTCTGACTTTGCCTTCGCCTTTGGCGGGATTCTTCCTGACGGTTAGCAGTTTCGGCGGGCGTTTCAGGCCGACCCAATTCGGCAACTACGGGAGCGGATTTCGAGTTCATGCGTCATCGTTAGAAGCATTTTGAACTGCGCTTCGAGCCGCATCTAGTCGTTGTTTGGCTCCAATCAGCCATTCCTCGCAGCGCGCAGCTAGAGCCTCTCCGCGTTCCCAAAGTTCGAGGGATTGTTCGAGAGTGGCTGAACCTTGCTCTAGTTCTGAAACTACTTTCACCAATTCGTCTCGAGCTCGCTCATAACTAAGGTTTGAAAAGTCAAACTTCGCGTTTGCTTTGCTTGCATCGGGACTCACCGTTCCAGATTACCCTTCTGTGGGATCATCGACTCGTTGACGTTTGCTCCGAAAGAACCGTCAGCCAGTGTCACACGGATGCCGGTACCAGCTTTGAGGGCGTGCGACTTTCTAATAATTTCACCGCTTTCAAGTTGAGCGATCGCGTAACCGCGCTCAAGAGTTCTAGTGGGTGAAATTGCGTGAAGCTTTGAAGTGAGCTCGTTGGTGCGAGATTGGGCGCGTTCAAGCGCGCGCTCCATGAGCTCCGCCCCCCTTGCAACAAATCTGGTTACTTCTTCCGATCGTTCTGCGAATATCCAACTCGAATCCACCAGCACTGGCCTAGATCGCAATTGACCGATCTTGTCAATCTCGTTGTTAACAAGCGATGTAAGTCTCAATCCCAACCTCGACTTCGCCTGCCGAATCAGGTTTAGTTCTTCGGCGACGTCCGGAACTACGCGCTTTGCGGCATCCGTTGGGGTTGAAGCTCGCAGGTCGGCCACAAAATCAAGCAACGGGCGGTCATTCTCGTGGCCGATAGCACTCACCAATGGGGTCACACAATTAGCGGCAACTCGAACTAGAGCCTCATCGCTGAACACAAGCAAATGTTGAAAATCGCCCCCTCCTCTAGCAACGATGATGACGTCCACGACTGGGTCAGCATCCAGTTGCTCAATCGCGGAAATCACTTCCCCTACTGCTCGGTCGCCTTGAACTGCCGCGTGAACGACTCGAAACAAAACAGAGGGCCACCTCAACTGGGCATTCCGAAGCACATCCTTCTCGGCGTCAGAGTCTTTGCCTGTAACCAGTCCGATGCAATTCGGGAGAAACGGGAGCGGCTTCTTTCTTGATTCGTCAAAGAGTCCCTCGGTGGCAAGCTTGAGCCGCAGTTTTTCAAGTCTCTCAAGCAAGTCGCCAAGCCCAACGTGACGCATCTCGAACACTTGCATGCTGAGTGTGCCGCCCTTTGGCCAGAAATTTGGTTTGACCAAAGCGATGACTCGGTCACCTTGCTTCAAATCATCTGGAACTTTCGAACGCGATGACGACCAGATATTGAAGCTAACGGTTACGTCAACTTCAAGGTCTTTGAGTTTTCCATACACATTTCCGGCAGACACTCCCCACTGGGTGATTTCGCCTTCAATCCAAACCGAACCTAGTCGGTCAATCCATTCCTTTAGCTTTGTCGAGAGGGTTGATACTGGCCACGGTGAATCTACGGATGTTGGAGCTACAGTGTCGGTCAAGTTACGATCTCTTCTTGAATTTTCGCCATGTATGACTTGATGGTTGGCATTCCGTCCAGTTTGTCTCGGAAGAACGTATTTACAACGTTAATGATGCGAGTCCTAGCAGCTTCAACTTCAACCTGTTTCTCTGCTTGATCTTGACGTTCAAGCGCTTCCTTGAGCCCGAGTAAAGATCTAACGATCTCCGCTTCCTCGTCACCGTCCAGTGCCTGGATTACGTCCAGAATGAGGGCATCAGCTTGGCTTCTAACCTCCGAGAATGGGATTGGTGAGTTTGGTAAGGTTGCTCGCTCCAAGGTGGAGATAAGCGACCAAACTTGATACAACACGGTGGTTGGTTCATCGAACAGTCCGCGAATGTACGCGGCTTCCAAGTGCTGGCCCGAGAGTCGAAACACGTTGTACATGCGTTTTGCTGCCTTGCCGTAGTTCAAGTGGTTGGTCAGATACTTCCGCACTTCTTCCTGGAGTCGATCAACGTATGCGTCTAGAGCGTCCGTGGAGACGTGCTTGGCAATCTTCGCAAACGTTGGCACATCCTCTGAATCCAAATACACCTCTTGGAAGAACGAATCAAGGTAACCGTCTAGAGCTACGATTTCACCATCCGGCGACTCCCAGGTCACGTCAATGACGTTGCTCGCATTGGAGAGCTGTCGACGTTCCGAATCGCTAACCACCCAGTCGAGTTTGCACCAGCCTGGATCTTTCGCTGCGTCATCCCAAGAGAACCCGACCAAACCATTCGGACCAGTTAGCTCAATCCGACCGGCATCTACTTCTTCGGGTGTCCAACTTATCGGGGAACCTTTCTTAACTTGATTTCCCGAATGGATGGCATCGAACGGGTAGCTACCGAACTTGGCTTCAAGAAACTGATAGCTTGAGCCGCGCCGCTGAGATATTGCTTTGTCTCGCATGAGCGTTGCCATTTTTTGAGCGGCTTCAGCGCGAGTGGTTGCTTTGATGTTGAGCCTTTGAAAGTAGTCGCAGTCCCCTGGGTAGGTCTGAATCTTCGATTGAGCAGCCGAACCTGAAATGGCTAACGCGCTTTCGACGTTCGGATCATCACTCGTGATCTCGACGATCTTTCCGATCTTGCGGAATCTAGCTAGTTCGTTCGCGCTGAAATCAAGCATTGCGACCTTGTTGCCGAATGCACCACTTTGAGTATCGACAATGACTTCACTCAGTCCAGAATCGTTCTCAATTGAGTCAATCCATCGACTGGTTTCATCCTCTTTGATTTCAAATCCGAGTCGTTTGGCTGACTGGGCGATCCGTCTAATATCGGCATTCGAATGTTTTGGTGAGATGCTCATTTTGAAACTTCTCCTACCTGGCTCGAGTCTTACGGAGTGATCTCGGCTCTTAGAGCGCAAAACAGTTCGGCTTGCACCTTTGCGTCCTCCAGAGCGTTGTGATTCAGTTGAATGCCATTTAAGTATTTCGGTGAGAGATAGCGCAATGATGTGCCTTGCCAACTGCCATCGGTGACTGCTGCGCTGTAGGACTTAATGTCGAACGCGGAATGGCCAAATGGGTTGTATCCGAGGTAACGCCAGAAGTATTCGCACACGAACATCCAATCAAAAGCGGCATTGAAGCCGACAAATACGCACGTGTCGCCTTCCGGGCAAACCTCTTCCAACCAGTCGGAGAATCGCTGCATCGCCTCAGTAGGGTCGACGCCAGTTTTCGCAAGGCTTTCCATACTTAGGCCAGAAACTTGCATTGCTTCGGGGGTGTGGTCGAGGCTGACTGGCTTTAGTTCAATGTAAAAGTCACGTTCCCGGTCCTCAAGCAAACAAGCACCAATTGAAAGTAGCGAGTAACGACTCGGATGAGGTCCGGCCGTTTCGACGTCGACGCTTACAAATACTTCTGCCACAACTCACCTTCACCCAAATTTCTACTTCCACGAGATTACGCGAATCCTTGGACCCTGCTCGCTATTCTCAGTTGCCGAACTATCTAGAATCATGGCATGGCGAATTCTGACGAAAGACACCAAGCTGGTACAGGTGCTTCCGAACCGGAGCTTCCAGAGTTTGGGGAACTCGCCACTCCAGAAGAGCAAGCCCGCGCAAGATCACGCTACGGCGAGGCGAGGCCGGGAAATTCTCTGCCGAGCGCTTCACCGGCCCCAAAGCCGCAGCCCCGCCCCTCAAACGTTTCAATCCAGTCAAACCGGCAAGGTCGATTTGACCGCATGGCGACGATCTTTTTGCTGGCGGTCGAGCTCATGTTCATCGTCAGTAGTATTGGCGGCTATTTGAATCTGGGCGAAGCAATGTCCAAAGTGTTCGATCAACTTGGCATGACCGATTACTCACCTCCGGCATCCGCCTCAACTTGGGGAATTGCGGTGCTGTTGATTCAGTCGATTATTTGGATCGTGACTGCGGTGTGGGCATATTCGAGGCTTTCCCAACTTAAGAGTGCTTGGTGGATACCTTTGGTTGGAGGAATCGTAAGCTTCTTGTCGTCAGTACTCGTGTTTGCAATCTTGATTTCAGGCGATCCAAGTGTTCAAGATTTCATCACGCATCAAGGAAGCTAAAGCAGCTAGCCCGCGCTAATTGACTGCCCCGCTGAACCTAGTTGGTTTGT
Source organism: Cryobacterium sp. (assembly GCA_019639015.1). Lineage (GTDB taxonomy): Bacteria > Actinomycetota > Actinomycetes > Actinomycetales > Microbacteriaceae > Terrimesophilobacter. The sequence continues at coordinate 82,696 of JAHBSS010000002.1, forward strand.
GGACTGAACAACTCTCGCCGCCATTGCTGATTCGGCAACTTTGCCCCAAGCCCTCGGATCGTACTGCTTCTTCACTCCAACACCGCCGTCAACTCGAATGACCCCGTCGTAGTTTTTGAGCATGTAGTCGGCGACCGAACGAGTGAATGCATATTGCGTGTCGGTATCGACGTTCATTTTGACAACACCGTTGCGTACCGCTGTCGCAATTTCTTCGTCACTCGAACCGGACCCGCCGTGGAATACCAAATACAGCGGGTTCGGTCCGGTACCAAACTTCTTCGCTATGCCAGCTTGAATTTCAGCGAGCAACTCGGGACGTAGCTTCACATTTCCCGGTGCGTAAACTCCGTGAACATTGCCAAACGTCAAAGCCGCAATGTACCGTCCGTTTTCCCCCAGCCCTAGAGCTTCGACCGTCTGGATGCCGTCTTCAACCGTCGTATACAAGTGCTCATTGATTTCGTGGCTAACTCCGTCTTCTTCGCCGCCTACAACACCGATCTCAACCTCAAGTATTGAGTGGATCGCTTTCATCCGAGGCAAGAGCGACTTAGCTATTTCGAGGTTCTCTTTCAACGTGACCGAAGATCCATCCCACATGTGAGATTGGAAAATCGGCTCTCCTCCCGCCTTCACGCGCTCTTCGGAAGCCTCGATTAGCGGAAGTACGAAACCCGGCAGGGCATCCTTTGGACAGTGGTCAGTGTGAAGCGCAACCGTAATCGGATAGTTCTTGGCAACCTCAGTCGCGTATTGCGCGAATGCGATCGCTCCTGACGCTCTGGCCTTAACACTTTGGCCGGCAAAATAGTCGGCGCCACCGGTTGAAACTTGCAGGATTCCGTCTGAACCTGCCTCAGCGAAGCCTTGCAAAACCGCGTTCACAGTTTGTGAAGAAGAAACGTTGATCGCCGGATACGCGAAGCCGTGCTTTTTCGCTTTGTCGAGCATCTCGGCGTACTGTTCTGGGGTTGCAATTGGCATTTCGGCTCCTTGAAGGCTGGCTACAAATTGAGTCTATTCAGTCGTAAGCGGCGGTGTTTGAGCGGCCGGACTGAAATCGAGACTCAAATGTAGCAAGAACTTAAGAAGCCGCTTTCTTTCCGCCTATGCGACCCGCAATCCTTAGGATCACCTCAATATGGTGGAATCGTGAACACTGATACCGCCCCACTAATGTTGCAACCCGACCGAAACCTCGCAATGGAGTTGGTGAGGGCCACGGAAGCCGCAGCAATCCGTGCTTGGCCTTTCATCGGTAGGGGCGACAAGAACGCCGCAGATGGTGCCGCGGTCGATGCCATGCGCAAGTTCTTGGGAACCGTGAACTTTGACGGAGTCATCGTTATTGGTGAAGGGGAAAAAGACAAGGCGCCGATGCTGTTCAACGGAGAGAAGGTCGGGAACGGTCGCGGGCCGGCTTGTGACATTGCAGTCGACCCGATAGACGGTACTTCATTGACCGCTGCCGGGCGACAGAACGCAATCTCAGTTATCGCGGTTTCTGATCGCGGTAGCATGCTTGACGCTTCATCGGTCTTCTACATGGACAAGATTGTTTGCGGACCGGAAGGCCACGGAGTGCTTGACCTTGATCGGCCAATCGGGGACAACATCCGTGCTCTCGCGAAAGCTAAAGGTAAACCTGTTGGTGAAATCACTGTTGCCGTATTGGACAGGCCAAGGCACGCGAAACTCATCGAAGAAATCCGTGCCTCAGGTGCAGGCACGAGGCTCATGCTAGACGGTGACGTCGCAGGTGGCATCAATGCCGCGAGGTACGAGACGAGGATCGATCTTTGCGCCGGTATTGGAGGCAGCCCCGAGGGGATCACAACTGCTTGCGCGATCAAAGCACTCGGAGGATTCATGCAGGCAAGACTTGCGCCGGGTACTGATCAAGAAATTCAACGAGCGAAGGATGCTGGCCTTGACCTTGAAAAGGTCATGACCGTAGATGACATGGTTCGCGGCGATAATACGTTCTTTGTTGCAACAGGGGTGACCGATGGCGGTCTGGTTGACGGTGTGCGTCGAAAGGGTCCGATCATTAGAACCGAGAGCATCGTGCTTCGTTCCCGCTCTGGCACGATTCGTCGGGTGGTCGCAGAACACCTAGTCGAGAAATGGCTCGACTAGTCTTCTTCATTCGTGAGTTCGAATGCCGTCAATTGTCTGGGCGATTCTTCGATTCCGTCGATGGTTCCTAGAACCTTTGACTCGTCAAGAGCGCTTAGTTTTCTTGCGCTTGGCAGCACGTTTCGCTCAAGCGATCCGACGAACGCGTTGTAGTCCTTGACGCTTCGTTCTATCGATCTGCCCAACTTTTCCACATGTTCTGAAAGTTTTGAGAGTCTGCCGTAAAGCTCGCGACTCAAATCGAAAAGGAGTTTGGCATCCTCAGTTAGCACGTTCTGCTGCCAGGTATACGACACGGTTCTCAATACCGACCAGAGAGAGACGGGGGATGCCAAAGCAACTCTCTTTCCAAACGCGTAATCCATGATCCCCGGGTCAGCCTCCATGGCACTTGAAACTAGCGATTCGCTAGGAATAAAGGCGATAACCATCTCTGGAGAAGAGTCAAGACCCGCGAAATACTCCCTTGCCGCGAGAGCATCGATATGTGCCCGCAACGCCTTCACGTGTTGCTTTAGCAGTCGCTCTCGTCTTGCAGCTTCTTCACCGACTGCCGTAGCAGGGATCGCGCTCGCTTCAAGATAGGAATTGAATGGCACTTTTGCATCTACTGCAATGTTCTTGCCGCCTGGGAGGTGGACCACCATGTCGGGTCGGCCGGATCCGGCATCCGAAGCGATGCTTTCTTGAACATCAAAGTCGACTCGCTCCAAAAGTCCAGCAGCTTCAACAACGTTTCGAAGTTGGGTCTCACCCCAGACACCCCTAGTGCTGTTGCTCTTGAGAGCCGCGGCAAGCGACTCCGCAGTACTACGCAAACGCTCCTCTGATTCGGCTGCACTCTTGAGTTGCTGAGTGAGTTCCCCATGTTGCTGTTGCCGTTGCGTTTCCAAGTCAGCAACCTTTGATTGCATGGTTCTCAGATTTTCCTGGACAGGGGTGAGCATTTGCAGAACTTTGCTTTCTGCTCGTTCTCGTTCGAGTTGGGCAAGTTGCTCAGACTTTTGACGATCTAGCAATTCTTGATGCTGATTCTGCATTGATTGCACTTGATCACGAAGTGCGTTTGCTGTGGCTTGCACTCCTGCCAGCTCGCTTGAAAGCGCAGCTTGCGCCTCTTGTTCAAGTGTTTTGAGTTCTGCAAGTTCAACCTCGTGTCGTGCTCGCAAAATCTCTGGGTCGTTGCCGCCTCGCCTCGCACTCATCAACTTGCCGAAAAGCCAGCCAATGAGTGCACCTACAACAAGGCCGCCGCCAATTCCGACAGCAAGTGCAATTACTGGATCCATATTGAGAGCATTTCAGCAACAACCGACAGTTGATTAGTACCGGCTAACCAAGGGCCATGCTCCGATGAGTTTCTGCCTCGACAGCTTTTGCGGCTGTACCGATCTTTCGCACTTGTTGGCTTGTTATTCGAGCCAAGTGTGAAATATCGCTTGCATCGTGCCTTCGGGCAGCGTGCACAATGATTGCGGCGCAAGCTTGAGCATCTGCCAGAGCGTTGTGGTGCGCGAAGTCTTCGAATCCCGCAGCCATTGCAGCAACAGGTAATCGGTATGAATCAAGATGGTAGGTGCGCCGTGCCACGAGAAGGCTACAAATGTAGCTGAAGTCTGGGCAGTCAATGTGGCTCGCTTCGCAAGCGGCGGAAATGACACCCATATCAAATCCTGCGTTGTGTGCCACTAAGACATCACCTTCGGTGAAGTTCACTAGGTCGGGGAGTTGCTCACTCCAAAACGCAGCTTCGGCAACATCCGGCGCCATGATTCCGTGGATGCGAGTGTTCCACTCGTTGAACGCATCGAAGCCAAGTGGCGGATGAATGAGCCAAGAAGTCTCGTCTACAACGTTTCCGTCGCGAACCTTCACAAGCCCGACCGAGCAAGCAGAAGCGGAATGGGAGTTGGCTGTTTCGAAATCGATCGCCGTGAAATCCAATCCCATTTAGGAATCGTCCCACTCTCCACCGACTTAATGTTTCGCCACGCCCGACGTGTCACGACTTGTTCGGATTTTTGATTCGATTTCGGCAAGTTGTAGCGCGACCCAAGTCGGCTTAGGTTTGAGTGGTATCGATCAGGATCAAGGGATGCGAAATGCAAACACAAATTCACGTTTCAGCAGAAGTTTCGGAAGCACTCTCGACCGGGCGGCCGGTGCTTGCGCTAGAGTCAACGATTTTCACTCACGGATTGCCGCGCCCAAGAAACGTTGAAGTCGCCCGCGAAGCCGAAGCGAACTTGCGCTCAAGTGGAGTTACACCGGCGACGATCGGTGTTGTTGATGGGGTGCCAACGATTGGAATGTCGGATGCCGAAATCGCCCGACTTTCGGACGACGACTCCGTTGTAAAGGTGAGCCTTCGCGATTTGCCGATAGCCGCAGCGAAAAAGTTGAACGGCGGAACGACTGTAGCCGCGACCGCCTATCTTGCCCACTTGGCTGGAGTGAAAGTGTTTTCGACTGGTGGCCTCGGTGGAGTACACCGCGGCGCTTCCGAAACGTTTGACGAGTCAGCGGATCTTGGCACTCTCGCAAGCGTGCCGATCGTAGTAATTAGCGCGGGCGTGAAGTCGATTCTGGACATCCCGCTAACCCTTGAGCGGCTTGAGACCTTGAACGTTCCGGTCGTCGGCTACAAGACGACAAATTATCCGGGCTTTTTTGTTTCGGACTCGGGATACGACATCGAGTACTCGGCTGACTCTCCGGAGGAGATCGCCGCAATCGCTCACAGCCGAGACGAGCTTGGATTGCACTCGACGTTACTTGTCGCAAACCCTGTCGCGGCTGACAAGCAACTTGATCCGAAAGTACACGCCACCGTTCTTGCTGAGGCGATCGAGGCATCCCACAAAGAGGGTATTCACGGCAACGACACGACACCGTTCTTGCTCGACTACATTCAACGTGCAACAAACGGCCAAAGCCTCGAAGTGAATATCGAGGTGTATCGCGGAAACGTTGCGCTAGGCGGCAAGATCGCGGCGGCCCTGCTCAATGCGTGAACCCTTGGGTTTCGACCGTTACGCTTTAACCCCGTGGCCCTAACCATCGCTATTGTCGGACTTCCGAACGCCGGCAAGTCGACCCTGTTCAACGCGCTCACTCGCAACCAAGTGCTTGCCGCGAATTACCCGTTCGCGACTATCGAACCGAATATCGGAGTCGTGAATCTGCCGGACGCGCGACTGAACGTGCTTGCTGAACTCTTTAAGAGCGAGAAGATTCTGCCCGCGCCAGTGTCGTTTGTAGACATCGCCGGCATTGTCAAGGGCGCGAGTGAAGGGGAGGGGCTAGGCAATAAGTTTTTGGCCAACATTCGTGAAGCGGATGCGATCGCAGTTGTTAGTCGCGGCTTCGCTGACCCGGACGTCATCCACGTTGACGGTCGAGTGGATGCCAAGGCCGATCTCGAAACGATCCACACCGAATTGGTGCTCGCCGACTTGCAGACCCTTGAGAAGGCAATCGAGAGGTACGAGAAGGAACTTCGCGGTCGAAAGATTGAGCCAGCCGTGCTTGAAACCGCTAAAGCTGCGGCCGAGTGGTTGAATCAAGGAAAGCCGTTATCCGCCAACACTTCGCTCGACTTGTCGCTCATCCGCGAGTTGGGTCTGTTGACATCGAAGCCCATGCTTTACGTCTTCAATGTCGATGACACGGTCTTGGCGGATGCTTCAGCGAAGAGTGCATTGGCTAGCCTCGTGGCACCAGCGAAAGCAATCTTCCTCGACGCAAAACTTGAAAGCGAACTCATCGATTTGGATCCAGCGGATGCCGCAGAACTCCTTGCCTCGACCGGCCAAGAAGAAAGTGGCCTCGACCAACTCGCCAGAATCGGGTTCGATGTCCTTGGCTTGCAAACCTATCTGACCGCTGGCCCCAAGGAAGCGCGAGCCTGGACGATCCACAAGGGTTGGAAAGCCCCGCAAGCCGCTGGCGTCATCCACACAGATTTCGAAAAGGGCTTCATCAAAGCCGAGGTAATCTCTTTCGACGACCTAGTCGATTCCGGTTCGGTCGTCGAAGCCCGCGCTCGCGGCAAAGCCCGCATGGAAGGCAAAGACTACGTCATGCAGGATGGTGACGTCGTGGAGTTCCGCCACAGTTAGACATTTGGATGACGCCGTTTCGCTAGAGATGCGAAGGGCCTCGAAGGTGACCTGCGCACTATTCACGAAAGGGCTCATCGGAGCGGGACCATGACTGGCCTAAGGCTAGCCGGTGAACGTCGCTCACCGGTTGAAGACTAATTCCAAAACTAACGACGCGGGGCAAGAGCTGTACCCCGCTGTCGCCTGCCAATTCGGGGTCCAATTCCTTGACTGGTTCAGAGTTGGGTCGAGGAGGTTGTTATCCGAGCGAAGTTAGTACCTCGAGGTTCAGTCCAAACGGCATGACCTTTGCACACTCGGTCTCCGCATGACGGACATCAGTCACGTTGAAGCGGTCGTTCGTTGTAGCCAACACTATCTGGTCGGCGCGGAGCACATTCGCGATCCGGAGCAGCTTTTTAGTCTGTGCAACGCGTTTGGTCCCCCCGAACGTCCCGTTTGATTTTGCCTCGACTACTGACAGTTTCCCGTCTGCGCACGAGATCAAGTCGATCTCGGCGATGACCTTCCCCGTCTTGACCTCGAAGAACTCGAGTTCGGGGGCGTCGTTGTAGCTGTGCCGCGACTCGCTCCGCAGATACGCCGCGGCGAGCAGGGGGATGTCGCCGTGCGCACGGAATAACTCACGAAATGCGGTGTAAAGGTCGTAGAACCATCGTGGTTCGGCGGTTTTTCTCCATCTCTCGGAGGTCAGCTCGTTCGATGCGCCGCACTGTGAACAGTCGAACCGCTGCGCGACGTGATCGGCGTCGTAGAACGATGGCCGCCCGCACTCGTCGCAGTCTAAGATCAACCCGCGCCGCAGTAGCCGCGCCGCAGTGAGCCGGTCGACTAGAGCGACTGCGTCTGAAAGGTCGCCTGAAAAGCGGGTGTCGATGCCTTCGATGCTGAGGTAGGGGTCGAGATCGTTTAGGACGACCATGTCGGGGTCACGGGTCTTCGGCTGTTTCTCCATGGGTGTGAAGGCTCGGAGCAGCGGCAGGTTTTCGGTCTTTATCAGATCGAGGAGGTCCCCGCGGGTGCCGAGCCGCCGACGCACCAGTTCACCGAGTCGGCCGGCTGACGACAGTCGCACTCCCAGGCCCGCGGGTTTGGCCATTGCCTCGATCCATGCGAGCATCGAGAGAGAACGTAGCCGCGGCCGGCCGATGCGGCCCGACAAGGGTGAACCCGCGAGAACCAGTCCCATCGAGTGGGGGTCGAATGTGATGCCGTCTCGTGTTGCTCGGAGGTTCACGCTTGAGAATGCGCCGTCCGCGACCGCGAGTATGTCACCGGGAAGATCGCGTGCGCGCGGCGTCGAGTCGCCGGCGAGGGCAACGTCGACCAGCCAGTAGGGCATCCACTCGGAGTTTGGGTCGTGTACGGGATTTGTCGGGATCGGGGTTTCCAGTCCGGTAAGGGCCTCGCGCGTCCCATCTGGAGCTCTCGACACGGGGATTGAGATATTTGCACCGACGTGCTCATTTGCCAGATACGAGACTGAGCCGCTGCTAAGGTCGGGCAAACGTGCTTCGACCGTTTCATCGCGTCGATGTATCTGGCTCCCGTTGATCCGCACAGTGAAGTATGGCTCGCGGATGGCCTTGACGAGGTCGGTGATGCAATCCGGATTCGCCGACGTCGAGGTGACGATCATCCGATCCCCGCGATTCTCCAATCCAGAAATGATCGTCGACAGCGTCGGGTGGACGTTCTTGCGGAAGGTGTCCACGTCGTCGAGCATCGCCGTTGGTAGCCAGATTCCATGGCCGATGAGGCGGTCATAGGCGAGTGCGAGCGCGAAGTCCCGTGCCGTGTCCCCGACGACAACTGCGATCCGATCGCGGCGCAGTCCGTGGGCCCATTGCGCGAGCCCTTGGTCGGCGAGGAACCATAGGGGGAGATCCGTCGATGCGATGGTCGGCACCCCCTGGTTGGCCCAGATGAGCGACGTGGGGGCGTCCCCAACCGGGTTAATGAACCATTCCAGCCCGTCGGTCGGCTCGGGTCTGTCTTCCAGTTCGGCGTTGGCGACTCCAGCCCGCATCGCCGCCATTAACCCGAAGTCGGACCGCCATGCTTCGGATGCTGCGATCCGCGCGCCTGAGAGTGGGTGCGGAGCGGGAGTGAGTCCAGTACGGAACCCGCGAGCCTCGCCTGCAGCGGTCCGGGGTTTGAGCGAAGTCACCACCTCCATCTGTCGCTCGGCCTCATCGGTCGTCAAGCGCATGCCGCGCATCGGAGAGCACCAGCCCGCGACCTCATTGCGCGCGATCTTCGCGGCGGGATCGTCGAACTCGAAGTGCGTGCTCGCGAGGAGTTGGAGGCGCTGTTCCTCGGCTTCGACACCCTCGGCGCGAAAGTAACCCGGCTGCCAGGCCTCCCACTGTTTTGGCGGCAGGGGGAGGGTTACGACGTGATCCGGGTCGTACGTGCGGACGATCTCGGCGAACTCTGGAGCGACAGTTCCCGAGTTCGTGTCGTAGGGCACGATAATGAAGCCGGCTCCACCCCAGTAGTCGGACGCGGTCCGGAGCGCAATCATCGCCCAGTCGCGCCAATGATCATCGCTCGCCACCAGAATTGCTATGCGCGGTGGGCGAAGGGCGATCGACGCTGTGAGGAAACCAACTTCGGTATTCATACTTATATCCAACCGGACCTGGACTTCAACTGCGTTACTTGCGGCGACGAGGTCTCTGTGTCGGACGGGGATGTTGCGGAGTTCCGCTTCAACGTTTGACCGCGCACTCGTTCATCCCCTGGAGCAATCTGCGCCCGATGGGACCCCGCAAACCAACGCGATCAGCGGGTTTTGCGCTTTCATCGGAATAGGTGGGTGCTCGTCGTTGTTTAGGTTTGTCTGGTGCTGATCATTGAGGAGGCTGCGTGAGAGAAACGATCGAGAAGAAGAGTGTCGGCGCAACCTCGGGGGTGCAGTCGGAGTTGGCCGTGCCGCAGTTACCAGCGTTGACAGCGCAAGCCGAACGACTGATCGCGACGGGCCTTCTGGGTGGTGAGGGCGGCGCACTCGCCGCTGATGAGTTGCGTGACGCTGCCATCAACCTGCAAAAACGTGTCGCTCTGGGAGCGCTACTCGTCGCATCAGAACGGGTTTTGCCAGTGGGAACACTCGTCTCGCGGGTGATTCGCACATCGGATGTGCGGGAGCGGGAGGGCTACGTTGTGGTCGACATGAACGACGTTGGCGACTTCGTGCCCACAGCCGAAGCACCCGTTCCGAGCACGCTAGTGTACGCAATCGAAGATCCGAGGCGCGGAGATGAAATGCGCAACTGGACTCCGGCTGAGGCGCAAGACGCGTTGTCGAAGGCTGGGCGCACACCATTCACCGTCGTCGAAGGTGTGCACTGGGCGTTGCAGGTACCCGATGTCCTTGATCGCAACGCCTGCTACATGATGATCGGCTCGCGTCGGCGAAATGCGAAGGGATTCGACTCGCGCACGCCCGCGCTCTGGATATCGAATGGTACGGGTAGGGATGGCCGCGATCGTAACGGCTCCCCGAAACTGGGTTGGTGCTGGTGGAATAACAGGCACACGTGGCTGGGATTTGCTTCTGGCTCTCGTCGCGTTGCCTGAATTGGTGACGTAGTCTCAGAGAGTTCCACCATCAGCGCCAAGTCCGCACAACGAACTAGTCAAGTAAGGTTGGGTAATGGAACTTCCTGAACCTAAAGCAACTTTCCTTCTCGACTGGCAAAGTGCGGAGATTGCGGCTTTGGAACACATGAAATCGCTTGGTTTCATTGATGCTCAAAGGACTCAATCTGGGGCAGATGGTGGCATAGATGTTGAGAGCAGTGAGGCCGCAGCTCAGGTCAAGTTCTACGCTAGTCCGGTAGGCCGCCCTGACATTCAGAGGCTTCGGGGTGCCGCTAACGGGTATAGGATCTCAGTTTTTTATTCCACTGGCGGTTACACAAAGGAGGCAGTGGAGTATGCAGATAGCGCGGGTGTCGCACTCTTCCTAATGGATCCCTATGGAAACGCTGAAGCCTATTCGCAGAGTGCTGAGGTTCTCGTAAGACCAGATCAAGTTCGGGAACGGCAAGAGCAACTTGAAGAGCTGAAGGCGGTTCGATATCGACTCGCGGCGTTATCGTTCGAAGAGGATTACTCACTCTACGCAAAATTCGGCAAGCAAGTTCCTCTGGGCGAAGAAGAGGCGGCGTACTTTGCACACGTACTTTCTGACCTGGATACTTCAGTCAAGAACTTTAGGGAAGCGGTAAGGGGGTCTCAGTTTCAGGTTGCAGATAGCCTGTTCGAGAAAATTAATAATCGAGTGCTATTTCTCACCTGGATTACGGGCGAAGAATTTCGCGGCAGATATGAAGACATTGACGAAGCTGTAGCGCAGGGGTGGAAGCTCCAGAGTGCTTCAAGTTCTGATGATAGTTTTAGTCGTATTGCAAGTGCGGTTATAGATCTCATGGCATTTCTCGAGGAACTATTCCGGGCATGGGAAGCCAGCTACCCTCAAGAAGCTGGAGTGTATTTGCTGAGAGAACCCGTTCTTAAGAGATCTGTCGGGATGCTTCTTTCCGTCGGAATTGATCCATCAATCCTTCAACCGGAACTACAAATGCAGTTGAAAGATTCAGTGAAAGTGGGTGTTGCGCGTTTGGCGAAACAAACCGATAAGACATTTCGGAGTATTTTTGACTACTATAAGCAACTCAAGTTTGACTGCCCCACGAATGTCTTCGTCGCAAAGCTGAAATTTGAAGCGCTCGTCGAGAGGATAAGTCGATTGTTGAACGCGAGTTGAGTGCGATTTGCTCACCTTTGCAATTGAAATTCCAAAATCGAATGCGAAAATTGGGAATTTATGGGCGAGCAAACTTCCAAGTCCTGTCTAAGAAGTCCCGTGACTCAGCTTCGGACTTGAACGGTCACTTCGACGCAGATCCTTGTTACTGAACAAGACCGGAAGACGTCCAACGGCTCTGGCCAGGGGTAAACTACGAGCCCAACATGGCCGGGGTAGAGCTCCACTTTAACACCTAGCGTTATTGACGAGTCGCGTTTCATAATTTTTGCGTGAACAGGTCGTTTGGTGACAAAGATACTGAGCGATTGTGGCGTCGAGAGCCAGTCCGTTCGTTGGATCCGCGAATTCAACGCGTGGCACTGCGCAAGCTTCGTCAGGTGGGTTCCGCGGTGACGCTAGATGACCACAGAATTCCACCTGGAAACCGACTCGAACTCTTGAAGGGCGATCGATCGGGACAACACAGCTTAAGGATTAATGACCAGTGGTGAATCTGTTTCGTGTGGACGACTGCTGGACCAGAAGAGGCGGAGATAGTTGACTATCACTAAGAAAATTGCCCCGATTCATCCCGGGGAAGTTCTCATGGAGGATTTCATTGAAGGGTTCGGAATTACGCAGAACAAGCTTGCCGTGTCCATAGGCGTGCCACCTCGAAGGATTAATGAGATTGTGCACGGAAAACGAGCAATTACCGCTGACACTGCACTTCGACTTTCCAAGTATTTTGGAACGTCAGCGGAATTCTGGATGAATCTACAGTCCCACTTCGATCTGGATCGAGCAGAAGATCGAATGGCGGATCAAATTGCAGTAATTACACCGCTAAGGGTTGCCTGAATTTACCCAGGGAAGCGCGAGCCCGGACGATGCACAAGGGAACTTGTCTGCAATCATCGGAGTTGACCACCATCCATGACGGCGTGATATCACAAATAGGAGGTGCAATATGACTGACGTGTTGGTTCGCGGACTCAGTGATGCGGCTATTGGGCAAATCGATTCGGAGGCAGCGGCTCTCGGCTTGTCGCGTAACGAATTCTTGCGCCGCCGCCTCGAGGCAGAAGCCTCGCCCACAACCGCGGCAACTATCACGCCTCAAGACTGGGAGCGGTCTGCTTCGGCGTTTTCCGACCTCGACGATCCGTCAGTTATGGATGCCGCGTGGCCGTGAAGAACTGGCTCCTTGATAAGTCCGCCTACCTGCGGATGCAGTCCGGGCAAGTTGCGAACATCAGCGAATGGAACACGCGAATTGAACGTGGTCTCGTTCACTTGTCGACCATAACCAGGCTGGAACTAGGATTCTCGGCCCGATCAGGGAATGCCGGGTGTGTGGCGTTCGGACATCCACCACTTTCACTCATGCCTATCGAACACTTGACACCAGCGATGGAGGACAGGGCATGGGAAGTGCAAATGCTTTTGGCTGACCCGGGAAAGCACAGGGCGTCTTCCATCCCAGATTTGCTGATTGCCGCGACTGCCGAAAAGAGCGGTCTGTTAGTGCTCGCTGTTGACAAATATTTCGAGCTAATCGCAGAAGTGACCGGGCAACCTACTGAATCCCTCAAGATCAACTAGACCCCGGCCCTTGACAAAGGGTAAGCACGGCAATACCCGGATGGAAGGCAAAGACTACGTCATGCAGGACGGGGACGTGGTGGAGTTCCGTCACAATCAGCGGTCACGGAGACTTTGGCAAGTCCTGCCAGGTGACGGGATGGGAGGATGGAAACATGAACTTTGCGGACCGAGACCCCATGAAACACCCCGAGAGCCGCCGCATCCGTGACCTGGTCTACGAGACCTTCTCCAGCGAAGGCCGTGCACCCTCGGTTGGAGAACTCGCGCGGAAGACCAATAGCGAACCCTCCCGAGTGCAGGAGCTTCTTCACGAACTGGCGGACGCCCATGCGTTGGTGCTCAGCGATGAGGGCGACCGGATCAGAATGGCACACCCCTTCACCTCCGCGCCCATGGCATTCGTGCTGGCACCGGTCGATGGCCGCGATGACCGACGCTGGTGGGGTGGTTGCGCCTGGGACTCCTTCGGCATCAGCGCCGCGCTGAAACTGGACGTGCGCATCGACACCGCCTGCCCGCATTGTGGTGAGCGCCTATCCGTTGTCGCCGGGCCCAACACACCGCCAGAAGGCGAGCACGCAGTTCGGTTCCCGCGGCCAGCGGCCGAGTGGTGGGAGGACGTTGTCGGCACCTGCACCATGATCCGCCTATTCTGTACGCGTGAGCATGCCGAGCAGTGGGCTGCCACCCACGCACCTGGCCAGGGGTACATCGCCGATGCGCGCACCGTTTGGGATCTCGCGCAGGATTGGTACGGCGACCGCATCAATCAGGGTTTCACGCCACACACTCGCGAGCACAATCAACACCTCCTTGAAGATCGGGGGCTGACCGGGGCATTCTGGGAACTGCCATAGTGGATCGGTCCTTTAAGTCCATGCGAACCGAAGGGCCCGTGCGGCAAGATGAGTTGGTCGCTTATTCCCATGGAGCCAACGATTGATTCGCGTGGCCGGTGGCGCAACTTACGACGGGCTAATTGCGCTAACCGCCCTAGAACACAATGTAGTTCTGGCAACTAGGGATGCCCGAGCGCGATCGACCTACGAGGCAGTTGGAGCAGTTGTTGAGATCGTTTAGCAACTGTTCACCTCGACTCTTAAAGGTACGCAAAGTTCTGAATTTAATCTGAATCGAATGCGAAGCTTTATAAATGATGTCAGCACAAACTCTGAGTGATTCTGACCGCAGAGAGATCGCGCGTTGGGCGGCGGAATGCGCCGAGCGAGCCTTGCCCATTTTCGACGGCGACGGGGTCGCCAGAAAGGCCTTGGAGGATGCCCTAGAGCGAACTCGCGCCTACCATCGCGGTGAAAGCAGCGCCAAGGTTGAGATCCGTCGACGTTTCGAAGCCGTGCGGGCGGCGAAATCTGCAGTTTCGCAAGCCGGTGCGGCCGCGGCCCAATCGGTCGCTCAAGCATCCGCCGTCGCCCACATGGGCGCTCACGCATTGGGAGCGGCCGCCTATGCGGTAAAGGCGATCTCGCTTGTTCATTCCGGGGCCGGGGATGCTGAAGTAAAAGACAGGACTGATCACGAAATCGAATGGCAGTTGTCGATCCTAAGTGAGCAGGAAAAGGTCGCATTGAAGCTGCTTCCCAAATTGGGCACAGATTCCTCTGGCCCGCTCGGTAACGGATTGTTGAGTCAGGGTGTTTTAGGTGGAACCATTCGCGAAATTCAAGATCGAATCGAACGCTAAGACATTGCCTCCACTTCTCCGTGATCAAAAAGTTCGCGATGCCCTGGGCCTTCACACCTACTTCTAGCGCGTCGCAGTGCTACGAGCCCCCACGGCGCTCAACTCGCCGTTTGTCGGCCTCATGGGCGGCGCGGAGTGCTACCAGTGCGCGCTCTGTGGTGGCATCCGCTGGATTGACGATGCATACCCAACCGTATGCCCCATACAGCGGATGCGTCAGGAACGTGTCTGTAGCGCTGTAGTCCACCATTGTTTCGTCGATCTTCTCCGGCAGATATCCAAGGATGTCGGCGAATAGATCCGTACCGACGTGGATGTTCAAACGCCACCGACCGTCTTCGTTGAGGCGGCTTTTCTCGTCGTTCAGATAGTTCTTCGTGATGATCGTCGCATACGGCTGGCGGTTAGTCGGCACCTGGCCATCCGGTGCGTAGTAGAAGAAATGGTCGCCCCACGACACCTCTGGATGATCGCTTCCCGGCTGCGGGGCGAGTTCGAGGATGCCATCAAATTTTCTGACCGCTGAGAGAATCTGGCTCATGTTCATAGTTCAAGTCTGAGGCAAAATTCCTAATCAACGGATTATTTCTTGCGAAACCTCCGTGTGCTGATGTTCGACCTTGCTCTCCGGGAGTTCCGCGAGAGGCCATTCGCGAAATCCAAGAGCGGGTGGGCGTGAAAAATCAGCTTTCCTTACGCTTCGATCGATAGGTTCGAATCATTATGCGACGACTCACAATCATTGCCGCCCTAGCCGCTGCTGCCACTCTTACCGGTTGTGCAGCAACTACCACTCAGCCCGAGACCCCGAGCCAAAGTGCGCAGTCCCAGTTTCTTAGCTCCCACAAACTTCAAGGTCTCAGTGCAGAGCAAATCATCGACAAACTCGATGCGATGGCGATTGCAGATAGACCAACGGATATGACAGCATCCGTTCGAGTCGACGAACTAGTCCTCAAAGACTCAACCGGTGAAGTTTCACTTCCGTTACCGGCGGATCGTTTCTATGTTTCGCTCGCGCCGTTCGTCAAGCAATCTCACGAATGCTTCTACCACAGCCTCACGACTTGCCGAGGTGAAATGGGCAACCAGGAGTTCCAGTTCAAGGTGACAGCCACCGATGGCTCCGTAATTTTTGAAGGTACCCGCACTTCGTTTGACAACGGATTCATCGGGACATGGCTACCCCGAGGTAGCCAAGGGACAATCACGGTTACCGATTCAAATGGCCTTAGTGGCCAAGTCCCGTTCGGCACGGGTACGGGTGCTGCAACTTGCGTGACAACTCTGCAACTCACTTAACGCAGCCGTCAAAAAAAAGATGCCGCCCCGCAATCAAGCGAGACGACATCCCTTTATCTAGCTAGTTACTCAGAAGGGCTGGGTGAAGGAGCAATCGGTTCAAACCCGCACTGCTCAATCTCTTGATTAACCTGCTTGGTTAGGCGGCTCTTGCCTGCTGCGTGAGCGTCAGCGACTGTGCCGGAGTAGATCGTGTTGTCTTGTGACTCGAGGTTGACAGCGGAAGCGTCTTCACAAAGGTGGAATACCTTGCCGGCTTTCGTCCAATACACGAGGTCCTGACCCGTGATGTCGATGACCTGCTGCGTTTCGGCGGTGTACTGCTCGGAGGAAGGGGAGTTCAGGCTGAGCCCGAAGTAGCCAGCGACCAACAGCACAACGATGCCGATTGCTCCAGCGATTCCCTTTTGCTTTCCATCCATCTCCTTGTTCGTGAAGATCAAGATGATGAGCGGAACGAACGCGA
>JAHBSS010000020.1 GCA_019639015.1 Cryobacterium sp.
TGACGTCGCCGCGGAATTCGAGGAGCTTTTCAACATCCGCAACACTCGTGAGGAAGAAGTGCGGAACGGCTTGACTCACGGTGAGTCGCTTTGCAGCGACAACGCGAATCTTTCCCGGAGCCACCCTCTCGCCTTCTAAGGTCGACAAGATTTGAGTCGGAACTTGCGATGCCGGTGTTTGGGATGCCGCGGCAGTATGACTTGAAGGGTTCGCTATAGCCGCATCAACATCTGCTCGCACAATGCGCCCGCCTGGTCCACTACCGTTCAACGTCGCAAGATCGATTCCGTGTTCCTTGGCGATCTTTCGGGCTAACGGTGAAGTTCGCAGATCGCCGGACACAATTGGGGTGCCAGTAGCGGGCTTAACTTCAGCCAACACGCTGGCGCTACTCTCAGGCGACTTGTTAGGTTCTTTCACCTCAGTCGAAGGTGCTTTTGCTGGTGCAGTTGTTACTGGAGTGGGCTTCGCCGAAGTGCCGCTACCGTCCCCGATTATTGCGACCGGCGTACCAATCGGCACAACAGTGCCTGCGGCCACGAGTTGCTGTTCCAGTATTCCGGACTCGAACGCTTCGAGGTCCATTGTGGCCTTGTCGGTTTCAATTTCTGCGAGTACGTCACCTTTGGCAACTTTGTCGCCGACATTCTTTAACCACTTTGCGAGTTCGCCCTCCTCCATCGTGTCGGAGAGTCTAGGCATTATCACCTCAGCCATTGGTTACTCCTCCCGTCGATCCGGGTTTGAACGCGGATGCGGCAAGCGTCTCGTTGATGACTTTCGTGAGCGCATCGGCATCCGGCATTGCCGCTAGCTCAAGTGGCTTCGCGTAAGGCAATGGAACTTCAGCCGCTGCGACTCTGCGAACCGGAGCATCCAGCCAATCGAATACACCTTCACCCAGGGTTGCGGCAATTTCAGCGCCAATGCCGTAGCTGAGCAGGTCGTCCTCGAAGATCACGGCCCGGCTCGTCTTACGAACCGAAGCACAGAAAGTTTCCCGGTCGAGTGGACGAAGGCTACGCAAATCAACTACCTCAATTGAGACCCCTCGACTTGCAAATTGTTCGGCAACTTCGAGGGAAGTGACTACTCCGCGAGAGTAGCTAATAACCGTGAGGTCGGTACCTTGCCTAACAACAGCGGCGCGACCAATCTCACCAACATGTTCGCCTTCTGGAACATCGCCTTTGAGGTTGTAAAGTCCAAGGTTTTCTAGGAACAGCACCGGATCGTCGTCGCGGATCGCCGCGGTCAGGAGCGCTTTGGCATCGGCCGGATTCGAGGGCGCGACAACCTTTAGTCCCGGAATGTGCGCGTACCAAACTTCAAGGTTTTGCGAGTGCGTTGCAGCTAGTTGCTGGCCGCCACCGCCAGGGGTGCGAATGACAATAGGTACGCTAACCTCGCCGCCGAACATCGCCCGCATTTTCGCGGCATGATTGACGATTTGATCGATCGCGATCAAAGAGAAGTTGATCGTCATGATTTCGATTACCGGTCGAAGTCCTAGCATCGCGGACCCGATAGCGACTCCGGTGAAACCTTCTTCTGCTATCGGAGTGTCGACGACTCGGCGTGGACCGAACTCCTTTAGAAGACCGGCCGTGATTTTGTATGAACCTTCGAACACCCCGATTTCTTCGCCGATCAAGTACACGTTGTCGTCGCGTTTCAACTCGGCACGCAAAGTTTCGTTTAGTGCTTGGCGATAAGTCATTTCAGTCATGACAACACCACCACCGGATCGCCAGGGTAACTATGCGGCATGTTCGGAACGGGTGTCGCATAAATTCGTTCAAACAATTCGGAAACAGACGGATCTGGACTCGAGTCAGCAAATTCGACCGCTTTATCTACAATCGCGTCAACCTTTGCGTGAATAGCATCCACTGCTTTCTCGTCGAGAACTTTTTGCTTCAACATTTTTGCTCTGAACGCCGGAACCGGATCATTCTCTTGCGCAAGTTCGACGTCCTCCTTTGAGCGATACCGAGCCGGGTCAACCACCGAGTGCCCTTTCAAGCGGTAACTCATCGCTTCAACAATGCTTGGTCGGCGCTTAACTCGAGCCGTTTCTAGGGCCGCGAGCGCGGCATCCCTAACTTCGATCGGGTCGTCGCCGTTCACGCGCACACCTTCAATTCGGTAAGCGCTGCCGCGCTTGTACAGGTCCGGCTCGGCGGATGCGTGCTCGACCGAGGTTCCCATTCCAAGTCGATTGTTCATGATGACGTACACAATTGGTAGGTTCCAAAGCCCGGCAAGGTTTAGCGACTCGTGGAACGCGCCAATATTTGTGGTGCCGTCGCCAAGCATGCACATCACCGCTTCTGAGTCTTTGCCAGCTTTGCTGCGATATTGAATCGCAAAAGCGGCACCGGTTGCAGGTGGAATCTGGCCACCGACGATGCCGTATCCACCCATCATCCGCTTCGCCAAATCAAACATGTGCATCGAGCCACCTCGACCACCAACAACACCGGTTTCTTTGCCAAACAATTCGGCCATGACCGCACCGGGATCCATGCCGCGAGCGAGCGCATAGCCGTGATCCCGATAAGTCGTATACAGATAGTCGGTTGGCCGCAATGCTGCGGTCAGGCCGACGACCGTTGCTTCTTCGCCAAGATTCAGGTGGCAGTATCCGCCAATCTTGGCTCTTGCGTACATTTCACCAGCGCGAAGTTCGAATTCGCGGATTAGAACCATTTGCTCGTAGAACTCGCGAAGCAACTCAGCCGATTCGGTCGATTGCTTTACGGTTCCCTTGGCTCTTGTCGGACGTTTTGTGTCCGTCATCAGGGCCTCACTTTCTCGGACCGCTCCCACCAAAGCCTATTGCTTTCCGCGAACGAGAGTGCATGGGGGTACCGTGAGAATGAGCGCTCAGATTGACACCCTGCTTGCATGGGCAGACTATGGAACCAGAGTTCGGCTTGTTGCAGGGTGGCAACGGTGACCTATCAAGGAGCATTTGATGAACAGTTTTGGTGCGAAAAGCAACCTAGAGGTCGATGGTGAAACATTCGAGATCTTCCGATTGGATGCGATCCCGAACTTCAGACGCCTGCCATACAGCTTGAAGGTGTTGCTAGAGAACTTGCTTCGAAATGAGGACGGCAAGTTGGTGACCGCCGATCAGGTGAAAGCGGTTGCAGAGTGGGATCCGAAGGCCTCTCACGGTGGGGAGATTCAATACACTCCCGCGCGAGTTCTGCTTCAGGACTTCACCGGTGTTCCTTGCGTAGTTGACCTTGTCGCGATGCGGGATGCGATGGACGACCTCGGAGGCGACCCGCAGAAAATCAACCCACTCATTCCATCAGAACTTGTCATCGACCACTCCGTGATCGCGGATGCTTTCGGCACGCCAACCGCTTTCCACATCAACTCAGAGCTTGAGTTCCAACGGAACAAGGAACGCTACCAACTCTTGCGTTGGGCTCAGCAAGCGTTCGACGACTTCGTTGTGGTTCCACCCGACACCGGAATTTGCCACCAAGTGAACCTCGAATACTTGTCGCGAGTTACCTTCACTCGAAAGCGCGGGGATGTCACCCAGGCTTATTGCGACACCCTAGTCGGTACGGACTCACACACCCCGATGGTCAACGGCCTCGGTGTGCTCGGTTGGGGAGTCGGGGGTATCGAGGCAGAAGCGGCAATGCTCGGTCAGCCAATGAGCATGTTCGTTCCGCAAGTGCTCGGTGTCAAGCTCACGGGAAAACTCCCCGAAGGAACCACCGCTACCGACCTCGTATTGACTGTTGCTAACGAACTGCGCAAAGTTGGCGTGGTCGGAAAGTTTGTTGAGTTCTTTGGGCCGGGTGTTGCATCCATTCCTCTCGCCAACCGCGCAACTCTCGGAAACATGAGCCCGGAGTACGGCTCGACTTGCGCGATCTTCCCGATTGATCAGGAAACCTTGAACTACTTGAGGCTCACCGGAAGACCGGAAAAGCAAATCAAACTTGTTGAAACTTACGCGAAAGAGCAAGGGCTTTGGCACGACCCTGACCACGAACCCGAGTACTCGCAGGTTTTGAATCTTGACCTTTCTACCGTCGAGGCGTCCATTGCCGGTCCGAAGCGTCCGCAAGACAAGATTCCGCTCAAGCTTGCACAACGAGTTGTCGGAACTATCCTTACCGAGGGTGCCCTAGCGCCGGATGTCCTAGCGGGTCTCGACGAATCTTCAGCCGAGTCTTTCCCGGCTAGCGATCCGATTGCGGTCGGAGCCGAGCACGACACAGTTGCGCCAATTGAACGCGCTGCTAACGGAAGGAAAATCGAGTGGCTGAATGATCCGGTGACCGTCACGGTCGGCGACACCGAAACCACTCTCGACAATGGCCACGTCGTTATCGCAGCAATAACTTCCTGCACGAACACTTCGAACCCAGAGGTCATGATTGGCGCAGGTCTAATGGCGAAGAAAGCCGTTGAACTTGGCTTGAAGTCGAAGCCTTGGGTCAAGACCTCGCTCGCGCCAGGTTCGAGAGTTGTGACCGACTACTACGACAAGGCTGGACTCACTCCATACCTAAACGACCTCGGATTCGATCTCGTCGGCTACGGTTGCACGACTTGCATTGGCAACTCCGGGCCGCTAATTCCAGAGGTTCAAACAGCGGTCGACGACCACCACTTGAATGTTTCTGCCGTGCTTTCGGGTAACCGAAACTTTGAGGGCCGCATCCACCCGCAAACTCAAATGAACTTCTTGGCTTCTCCGCCGCTCGTGATCGCCTATGCGCTCGTCGGAACGATGAACGCGAACTTGCTCAGTGATCCAATCGGCAAGAGCAAGGACGGCAAAGACGTTTATCTCAAAGACATTTGGCCAACGACCGAGGAAGTTCAAGAGCTCGTTGGCAAGGTTGTCGAAGCCGACATGTTCTCGAAGGGTTATGCGGATGTGTTCAAGGGCGACGACAATTGGCGCAGCCTCGAAATCCCGGATGCCAAACGCTTCGCTTGGGACAACACTTCAACCTACGTGCGCCAGCCTCCATACTTCCTCGGAATGGAGAAAGACCCTGAAGCCTTAAGCGATATCAACGGTGCCAGGGTTTTGGCGTTGCTAGGCGACTCGGTAACGACCGACCACATTTCGCCTGCCGGAAGCATCAAGCGCGATTCGCCAGCCGGGCTTTGGCTTCAAGAGCAAGGCGTGATTCCGAAGGACTTCAACTCTTACGGTTCTAGGCGCGGGAACCACGAAGTTATGATTCGTGGCACGTTTGCGAACATCCGCCTGCGTAACCAATTGGTTCCGGGAGTTGAGGGTGGCTTCACGAGGCACTTCCCGGACGGCGAACAAATGACAATCTTCGACGCGTCGAGCAAATACATCAAGGATGGTGTGCCGCTCGTTGTGATTGCCGGTGCCGAATACGGTTCGGGCTCCTCGCGAGACTGGGCCGCGAAGGGAACCCTGCTTCTTGGAGTTAAAGCCGTTATTGCCTCGTCGTTTGAACGAATCCACCGTTCTAACTTGATTGGAATGGGAGTATTGCCATTGCAGTTCAAGCAAGGCGAAACTGCCGAATCGCTTGGACTCACGGGTGAGGAAACCTATTCGATTAAGGGGCTCGACGGATTGACGGAGGTTCCCCAAAAGCTCACAGTGGTGGTCGAGTCAGAATCGGGTAAGCGCGAAATCGAGGTTGTTTCGAGGGTTGATACTCCTGCCGAATCGGAGTATTTCCGCCACGGAGGAATCCTGCAATACGTGCTTCGGCAATTGCTCGCAGGCTGAATTGGCCGGCTGAGTTGGAGGATCGCCCACTCGCGTTTGACGCGATCATTCTCGCCGGTGGGCGCTCATCGCGGTTGAATCCTGAAACGGATGAACACTCGATCAAAGTTGATAAAGCAACCCTGAAAATTGCCGACGTGACTTTGCTTGAATCCACTCTCAACGCAGTTGCAAATGCAACCCAGATTGTCGTAGTCGGTCCCTACGATTTGCAGGTGCCGCGGGAGGTCCGACTCACTAGAGAAGATCCTCCGCTAGGTGGCCCGGCGGCGGGCATCCTTGCTGGATTGCGAACCCTGGAACGGGCCGATCGCGCCGAAGTGACTGTCATCCTTGCTTGCGATATGCCAAACATTGCTCCCGCCGTGCCGCGACTACTTGAGGCGTTGCAGAGTTCGCCAGATTCCGACGGCGTGGTGGCCATCGACTCTTCCGGCAGGCGCCAACACTTGGTCGTTGCGGTGAGGAGCGACAAACTCGCACGGCAGGCAAAGGGACTTGGTGGAGCCGATGGTCTAAGTGCCCGGCAGTTCTTCAGCGGACTGAACCTTGAAGAATTGGCTCTAAGTCAAGAAGAAAGCCGAGACATCGACACTTGGCAAGACGCGCGACAGCTAGGTGTGAAAGACTTTCGGTAGCAACGTTCTGGAGGAAAAATGGCCGACGATAATAGCGAAATTCTTCGAGACTGGGCTGCGAAAGTTTTGGATGCCCTAGAAGTCACGGGCTTCAAGCCGAACATCGACGAGGTGTTAAACCTCGCCGGGGACGCCGCAAGAACTGTTGTTCGCCCCGCCGCGCCGCTTACAACGTTCCTTGCGGGCTACGCTGCCGGTTTGGCAACCGCGAATGGTCAAGACGCAAACCAAGCAGCATCGGATGCGATCGCCACCGCGAGCGCGCTTTGCTCTGACTAAGCAATCCACTTTCTGTCAGCAGCACGATATACCTCCCGCATAGAATCAAATCGGAATCGGCGATCGGGAGGTCAGTTCTATGGCTCAAGCGCCGCTTGTCGAACCGTCGCCCACCCTGGAACCCGCAAGGCTCGCCAGATACAGTCGCCAACTCACTCTTCCCGGTTTTGATGAAGTCGCGCAACGCCGCCTCGCAAACGCGAGAGTGTTGGTTATCGGTGCCGGTGGGCTTGGTAGCGCGGCCGTGCCCTATCTTGCTTCGGCAGGGGTTGGAACCATTGGAATTGTGGACACCGATATCGTTGAACTTTCAAACTTGCATCGGCAAATAGTGCACGGCATTTCGGATGTTGGCCGTTCGAAGTTGGATTCCATCGCGGATTCCATTGCCGCCATTGATCCCGAAATCACGATCAATAAGCACTCGATCAGGCTTGACTCAAGCAACATCCTGGGGGTGCTTTCCGACTACGACCTCCTCGTTGACGGTAGTGACAATTTTCCGACCCGCTACCTCGCGAACGATGCTGCGAGCTTGAGCCACAAGCCTCTGGTTTGGGGTGCCATCTTGCAATTCGGCGGACAAGTTGGGGTTTCTTGGGCTGGCGTCGGGCCCACCTATCGCGACTTGTTCCCCGTCCCCCCTTCGCCTGGCGACATTCCAAACTGCGAAGAGGGAGGCGTGCTCCCGGGTGTTTGCGCCACGGTCGGTTCACTAATGGCAACCGAAGTGTTGAAAATCATCACCGGAATTGGCGAGCCTTTGATTGGCCGGATAACAACCTACGACGCTTTGAGCGGTCGATTCCGAGAACTCGAATATCAGTCAGACCCTTCGGCGGCTCCCGTCACAGAGTTGATCGACTATCAAGCATCTTGCGGGATAACACCGAATGAAACAGCATCCGTCGATTCGCTCAGTGATGAAGTGTCCGCGATGGAGCTCGCAGAATTGCTTTCTAGCGGGACAGAGATTCAAGTCATCGACATCCGAGAAACGTTTGAACGCGAAATAGCCGCCATCTTGCCATCCACATTCATTCCACTCGGAACAATCCCCGAAAATCTTGGCGAAATTCGCACAGACGTTCCGGTGGTCTTGTATTGCCATCACGGCTCGCGTTCGGCGCGCGCGCTAGGGTTTTTGCAAGCTAACGGAATGACCAACGTCAGTCACCTTGTCGGAGGTATCGACGCATACTCCCGGCTGGTTGACTCAAGTTTGCAGAGGTATTGAAGTGACATTCGCGGTGGTTACCGATGCACCAATTGACGAATCGCGCGTTCGATTCGAGGTCGAATCGCAAGCTAACGGTGCAGCAGTTGTGTTTCTCGGGATCGTTCGGAACCACGACGAAGGGCGCGACATCCTCTCTCTCGACTATCAAGCTCATCCGGATGCCGAACGGATTTTGCGCGAATGCTGCGAGCAAGTTTCAAGCGACACCGGTTTGGTGGTGGCTGCAGCACATCGTGTCGGCTCTCTACAAATTGGGGATGTCGCACTTTGCGCGGCTGTCGGTTCTGCCCACCGAAAAGAATCCTTCGAAGCTTGCCAATTACTAGTTGACCGAATCAAGACTGAGGTTCCGATTTGGAAGAAGCAGCACTATCTCGACGGAGAGAGTGAGTGGGTCGGACTATGAACTGTTGCCGCGTGCCCGAAAAGCCATAACGCTAAGGCAGACTTAGAACATGGCTGAGTCGTTCCACTGGGAAGATCCATTCCTGCTTGAAGATCAACTAAGCGACGAAGAACGTCTCATTCGAGACACCGCTGCAACTTTTGCAAAAAAGAATCTCGCGCCGCGAGTGCTTGAGGCTTTCCGAAACGAAGAAACTGACCCTGAGATTTTTCGGGAGATGGGTGAACTTGGTTTACTCGGAGCAACAATCCCCGAGGAATTCGGTGGAAGCGGTTTGAACCAAGTTTGTTACGGACTCATTGCCAGAGAGATTGAACGAGTCGATTCGGGATACCGCTCGATGATGAGCGTGCAGTCTTCGCTAGTGATGTTGCCTATCTTCCAGTTCGGAGGCGACGATTTAAAGCAACGACTTTTGCCGAAACTTGCAAGTGGCGAACTCATCGGGTGTTTCGGACTCACCGAACCTGATCATGGTTCTGACCCCGGCTCGATGATCACAACCGCGCGCAAAGTTGACGGCGGTTATCGCTTGACTGGCTCAAAGACTTGGATCACGAACAGCCCGATCGCGGATGTGTTTGTAATTTGGGCCAAGGATGACGCGGGCGACATCCGCGGTTTCGTGCTTGAAAAGGGCGCAGAGGGCCTTGAGGCGCCTGCCTTGCACGGCAAAGTTGGACTTCGCGCTTCGATTACAGGTCAAGTGTTGATGGATGACGTGTTCTGCCCGGGCGAAAACGCCTTCGCCGAAATTCGCGGCCTCAAGGGACCATTCACGGCTCTCAATTCTGCAAGGTACGGAATCAGTTGGGGGGCACTCGGTGCCGCAGAAGATTGCTGGTTTACGGCGAGAAAGTATGTGCTGGACCGTAAACAGTTCGGTCGCCCGCTCGCAGCCAATCAACTGATCCAACTGAAGCTCGCCGATATGCAAACCGAGATAGCACTCGGGCTTCAAGGTTCGCTACGACTTGGACGGCTGAAAGATGAGGGTAAAGCCGCTCCAGAAATCACCTCAATCATGAAGCGAAACAACGCGGGCAAAGCCCTTGCTATCGCCCGTACTGCTCGCGACATGCTCGGTGGTAACGGCATTAGCGACGAGTTCGGAATCGCACGCCACCTTGTGAATCTAGAAGTCGTCAACACTTACGAAGGAACCCACGACGTTCACGCGCTAATTCTCGGCCGTGCGCAAACCGGCATCGCAGCTTTCAGCTAAGCCAAGAAAACTCGGCGCTAACTCTTTGCGACAACGCGAACTTTGGAGACCTCCGGATCCAGTGCACCGCGAACGTAACCGCCAGGAGTCGCGGCGACGTATTGCAGAAACTCTATGGTTTCGGCTGTGAACTCCTCTCCCGGTAGAACATTCGGGATTCCGGGTGGGTATGCGGACAACGACTCAGTGGAAACACGACCAACGGCATCCTTTGAATCAACGACTTCATTGGGCGCAAGCCAGGCAGCGCGCGGAAGCATTCTCAGATTTCCCGCTTCAGGCAGCGCTCGTCTTTCGCCAGCCGAATAGGCGAGCTCACCTTCTGGTTTTAGCGAGTTCAGCGCGTTCAGGAATCTGTCCCAATCGGGCGAGCGGCCAGGCCCGACAAACGCAACGATGCAGGAATCCGTGGAAATTTCTGGATAGATCGCCTGAGCGACTAACTCGTTTAGCACCGCATGACCGTTCAACCCAGCTTGCTGAACATCAATTGCGACCCGCAAAGGATCGGTGCCGACGATCTCAGGCAACTTCCAATTGTCGCTTGCAATTCCGAACCTACCTTCTGCTCTGATCCTTGATCGCAATTCTTCAGCAGACTCGATTGATCGTGCGATTCGAGACTCCCCGTGCTGCAGCGCTTCCCTCGCCAAGTCAAGCGAAGCCAAAAGTAGTGAACTCATGCTCGTTGACTGAGTGACCATGAACGCTCGCTGCACGAGCACTTGCAGTTCATCCGCGAACGGACCCTCCGCCAGTTGAATCATTGCAGACTGAGTGAGGCTGCCACCCAACTTGTGGGTGCTTGAAACCACAAGGTCTGCTCCAAGTGCTATCGGATGCGGCGGCAAGTTGGGGTGGAAGCCAAAGTGCGCACCCCAAGCGGCATCCACAAGTAGAGGTACTCCAGCAGAGTGCGCAACTTCTGCGAACGCTTCTACGTCTGCAACGGCGCCGAAATAGCTCGGCGAAACCATGTAGACACCTTTGACGGTCGGATTTTCGGCCAGCTTCTGTGCAAGATCATCCACCGAGGCTCCGTGCGCGATGCCGTAATGATCGTCAATTCGTGGTTGCACAAAAACCGGTTGCAATCCGCTCAAGATCGCACCATCGATAAAACTCGAATGCGCGCTGCGTTGCACTAAAACAGGGTTCTCTACTTGCCGAAACCCGCCCAACGCTATTGCGGCAATCCGGTTTGCCTGCGAGGCGCCGTTGGTCAAGAACCAAACCCGACGCGCTCCCCACGCCTCAGCCGCAAGCTTTTGGGCAGCGGAAAGTGGATTGTCGCGACCAACGTCGAGACCGGGAAGCAGCGGAGTTACATCCCGCTCTAGTAGCTGATCCCCGAAAAACTCGGTAAGTTCGGGCGTTGCTGCCTCGTCGGCTCCGTGACCGGGAATGTTCAGTCGAAGAGGATTGCGGTCGCTGAAATGCCGCAACGCATCCGCGTATGGGGTGGCCATTTAGCCACCCGCAAACGGCGGTAGAACGTCAACTGTCTGGGACAGAGGAAAATTGCCGTCACGACGCACGACTCCACCAACTAGAAACGAACCGGAGCGAATCACTTTGTCCATGCTCGCGCCGTAACGCCTCGAAAGATCACTCTTGAGATCCGACAACGTAGCTTCGCTGCTGAACTCGATTTCTTCGTCTAACCGACCCGATGCGTCAGCAGCGGCTGCGAAGTATCGCACTCTGACTTGCAACAGTTACCTCCTGACTGGCGAACTATCCACCGATGTACGACATTTCAATTCGCTTGGCATTCGGCATGCGAGTGTTCCGCGAACGTAACTCGGAATAACGATCTTGACGATTTCGCCAAATCCAGGCTAGCTTTGCTTCAAGCTCTTCATCCTCGCAACCACCGCGCATCATTTCGCGCAAGTCATGACCCTCGGTTGCAAAAAGGCACGTGTAGAGCTTGCCGTCAACCGAAACTCTTGCGCGAGTGCAACTGTGACAAAACGACTGCGTGACACTCGAAATTACGCCGATCTCACCAGAGCCGTCCTTGTATCGCCAGCGTTTGGAAGTTTCGCCAGGGTAATTCGCGTCAACGGGTTCGATCGGAAAGACCGCGCCTATTCGCTCGAGAATTTCAGCGGAAGGAACAACTTGAGCCAACTCCCAGCCGTTAGTGGAGCCAACATCCATAAATTCGATAAATCGGAGGATGTGGCCGCTATTTCTAAAGTGACTCGCCATGTCGACTACATCCGAATCGTTCAGTCCACGTTTGACGACCATGTTCACTTTTACCGGCCAGAGTCCAACATCCCTCGCAACATCGATTGCGTTTAGGACTTTTGAAACGGGAAAACGCACATCATTCATCGCCTGGAAAATCTCGTCATCAAGTGAGTCGAGAGAGACGGTCACTCGTTTGAGTCCAGCGTGCTTCAAGTCAGATGCCAGTAGCGCCAGAGCAGAACCGTTGGTAGTTACAGCGATATCTACCTCGGCGCCTTGAGGGGTTCGGAGTTGACTTAGCATCCGAACCAAATCCGGCAATCCCTTTCGGAGCAAAGGTTCACCACCGGTCAACCGAATCTTCTCAACCCCGTTGGCTACAGAAATCCGCGCAAGTCGGGTTATTTCTTCAAAGGTCAGCAGTTCTTCTCGCGGCATGAATGCGTAGTCGCGCCCGAAGATTTGTTTTGGCATGCAATAGACACAACGAAAATTGCAACGATCGGTCACTGAAATTCGAATGTCGCGCAATTCGCGACCTCGCCGATCCAAGAGTGGGGAGCCAGAAGCACCAATATCTCGCGTAGTCGCGGTGCCGACCACGTTAGCCATTTGGTTCTCCAGCCAGTTCGTTCGACTTCGCTACAAGGCTAAGTTCGACCTCTATTGAGCGTATCAACCATGATTGAACGTCGTTGAAGTGATTGTCGGTAGAAGTATCGTGAAAAATGGCGTTGAATGAAGGCATGATGTCTCGAATGCAACGCAACAATTTCAAAACTCTTGCATCGATAAGCCGCATCAATCTATTGCGTGAATTGCAGGTTCGCGGACCACTAACGATCGAAGAGCTTTCCCATGCGACCAACCTTCACCACAACACTGCCCGAGAGCACATGCATCGACTGATCTCAGCAGGACTCGTGAGTTACGAAACCATCTACAAGAACGCTAAAGGAAGACCAAAGATCCAATACCGGACCGCTACCGGCGCAGAACACCCTTCCAGTGGAAAGCGACTTTTGGCCTCGCAAGAGCGCACTCGCAAACTGAAAGCATTTGTGACGAATGGCAAGAGCAACCCGGCTCCTACCGCTTCGCAGCGTCAACTTGAGGTGCTTGAAGATCACATGGATCAGTGCGGCTTCGAAGCTGAAATTAATCCGGATGGAACCAAAATGGTTGTGCACGACTGCCCATTCGGCGACCTCGCAAAAGAGAATCCGCAAGTGTGCCAAGTTCACTATGCGCTCGTAAAGGACAGCCTCGAACTCGGTGGTGGACCTGTGCAAGCGGTCGGTCTGAACCGTTTTGAATCCCCTAACACCTGCTCGATTGACATTTCTCTCAGCGAATCTTCAGAACAGGAGGATTTGGCGCCTCAAACCGTTTCTCGTTGATTTTTCACGGTCTTGGGAACTTGCGTCTTCCCTAGCAATTGGCAAGGCTCGTGATGAGGGCGCTACCGCGGCCGCGGAGCCCCCAAAAGCACCGTCAGGAGCCGCATTGACCATTCAAAATGACACCAACAAGAAGGCCGGCACCGATGGGTTGCTCGCCGACACTCTTCTCACACTCGGTCGATTCTTTAGACCCGGAGAGTTCTCAAAGGACAAGCGTTCCGTATATCTTCGCGGAGGACGAGATGCTGATTCGTTCTACCGCGATCGTTGGTCCCACGACAAAGAGGTGCGTTCAACTCACGGCGTTAACTGCACCGGGTCTTGCTCTTGGAAGGTCTACGTAAAAGACGGAATTATCACTTGGGAAACCCAACAGACCGACTATCCGCTAATTGGGATGGACTCACCGGAGTATGAACCTCGCGGATGCCCTCGCGGCGCATCGTTCAGTTGGTACACCTACTCCCCGACTCGAGTCCGTTACCCATATGTGAGGGGCGTTTTGCTGGATGCTTACCGAGCCGCAAAAGCGAGGACCGGGGATCCGGTTCTTGCGTGGGGAGAGGTTACAACCAACCCTGAGACGGCTCGCGCTTACAAGGCTGCGCGAGGTAAAGGTGGACTTGTTCGCGCAAGCTGGGATGAAGCGTCCGAAATTGTTGCCGCAGCGCACGTTTACACAATCAAGCATTACGGTCCAGACCGCATCGCCGGATTCTCACCAATCCCAGCAATGTCGATTATGTCCCACGGGGTGGGAACCAGATTTGTGACGATGCTCGGCGGAACGATGCTGAGCTTCTACGACTGGTACGCAGACCTACCCGTCGCTTCACCTCAAGTATTCGGCGATCAAACTGATGTTCCAGAATCTGCTGACTGGTGGAACTCTTCTTATTTGATGATGTGGGGTTCGAACGTTCCAGTCACGAGAACTCCAGACGCTCACTTCATGGTGGAATCTCGCTACCGCGGCCAAAAAGTCATCGTCGTTTCGCCGGACTACGCGGACAACACAAAGTTCGCCGACGAATGGCTCGCTCCACACCCTGGAACTGACGCTGCGCTTGCGATCTCGATGGGTCACGTGATCTTGAAGGAATTCTTCGTTGACCGTAAGGTTTCTCGCTTCGTCGACTACATGAAGAAATTTAGTGACGCGCCGTACTTGGTCGAATTGACTAAAGGCTCAAATGGTTGGGTACCTGGAAAGTTCTTGACTGCAGACTCGCTTAAGGGCAAAGACGCAAAGCAAGCAAATGCCGCGTTCAAGACTGTGCTCCTTGACCAAAAAGGAAACGCCGTCGTACCGAACGGATCGCTCGGTCACCGCTTCTCTGAAGAAGATGAAGGCAAGTGGAATCTCGACTTGGGCGATGTCGACCCGTTGCTTTCGATCATGGATGCAAGAGACTGGGACAAGAAAACACTCGAAGTCGATTTGCCTCGCTTCGATTTGGAGCCGGAGACGGAAAACCAGCACATCGGAGCCGCAGGAACAATCCGACGCGGAGTGCCGGTGCGCGAAGTCGATGGCCACGTTGTCACGACTGTGTTCGACCTATTGCTAGCTCGTTATGGCGTGTCCCGAAAAGGACTCACGGGTGACTACCCAAAGGGTTACGACGACGCGAGTTCACCAGGAACTCCCGCTTGGCAGGAAACCATCACGAGTGTTCCAGCCGCGGCGGCAGAACGGATCGGTCGCGAATTCGCTAAGAACGCGGAAGACTCCGGTGGACGATCGATGATCCTCATGGGCGCCGGCACCAACCACTGGTTCCACTCCGACACGATCTACCGCACGTTCTTAGCGCTAACCACAATGACAGGTTGCCAAGGGGTGAACGGTGGCGGTTGGGCCCACTACGTTGGTCAAGAAAAGGTGCGACCGATTACCGGTTGGGCGCAGTACGCATTCGGTCTCGACTGGGTTCGCCCGCCGCGCCAAATGATCGGCACGGCATACTGGTACCTGGCGACCGACCAGTGGCGTTACGACGGATTGCCGGCTGACAGCCTCGCGAGCGAGCAAGCCAAGGGACTTTTTGCGAATCGCACAACAGCCGACTGCCTTGTAGAGTCCGCAAAGCGCGGTTGGATGCCGAGCTTCCCAACCTTCAACCGAAACCCGCTCGACATTGTTGACCAAGCCGACAAAGCAGGAGTCGCTCCGGCAAAGTTTGTCGTCGATCAGCTAAAGAGCGGTGAACTGAAATTCGCTTGCGAAGACCCGGATGCCCCGGAGAACTTCCCAAGAGTGCTCAACATTTGGCGAGCAAATGTCATCGGCTCTTCCGGAAAAGGCAACGAATACTTCCTCAAGCACTTGCTTGGCACTGATTCAGCGATTCGCGGAAGCGAATCTGGGCCAGACCGCAGACCAAAATCGATCAAGTGGCACGATGAAGCTCCTGTCGGAAAACTCGACCTGATGGTCACAAGCGACTTCCGCATGACATCAACCACGACGTTCAGCGACGTGCTGCTTCCACCGGCCACCTGGTACGAAAAGCACGACTTGTCGACAACCGACATGCACCCGTTCATCCACACGTTCAACCCGGCGATCACTCCTCCGTGGCAAGCCAAGACCGACTTCGATATTTTCCACACTCTCGCCAAGCGCATATCGGAACTATCCGAAAAGCACTTGGGTGTACGCAAAGATCTAGTCGCCGGTCCTCTGCAACACGACACTGCAGATGCTATGGCAACACCTCACGGCGTAGTAGTCGAGGGTGCCGAACTTGTTCCCGGCGTCACGATGCCGAAGCTTGCAGTAGTTGAGCGGGATTACCCGGCGTTCGCTGCCCGCATGGCAGCTCTTGGACCGCTCACTACCGAATTGGGCATGATCACTAAAGGTGTGAAGTTCAATCCGGATGTCGAGGTGGCAGACCTCGGAAAGCGAAACGGTTTGGTCGCTTCCGGGCCGGCAAAGGGTAGACCTCGACTTGACACTGACGTTCGAGCTTGCGAGATGATCCTTGCTCTGTCGGGTACAACGAATGGTCGACTCGGTACTCAAGGTTTCAAAGCCATGGAGAAACGCACCGGTCAGAAACTTGCGCACCTAGCAGCGGACAACGAGGGCCGACGCTACACCTTCAAGGACGTTTCCGGTTCACCGGTGCCGGTACTCACTTCACCCGAGTGGTCTGGAAGTGAGCACGGCGGCAGGCGCTATAGTGCGTTCACAATCAATGTTGAACATTTGAAACCGTGGCACACGCTCACCGGTAGGCAGCACTTCTATCTAGATCACGACTGGATGCTTGAACTTGGCGAAGCAATGCCTGTGTTTAGGCCGCCACTCGACATGCACCGTTTGTTCAACGATTCGATTCCAGGTTCGACCGACCCGACCGGAGCTCCCGGCTCTAACGGTAAAGCCGAAGTTGCGGTGCGATACTTGACACCGCACTCAAAGTGGTCGATTCACTCTGAATATCAAGACAACTTGATGATGCTTACTCTTTCGCGCGGTGGACCGACGATTTGGATGTCGCCTCAAGACGCGAACAAGGTAGGCGTTAAGGACAACGACTGGATCGAGTCCTACAACCGCAACGGAGTTGTGGTTGCTCGCGCGATCGTTTCACACAGAATGCCGGAAGGCACGGTGTACATGTATCACGCGAAGGACAGAACCATCAACGTTCCAATTGCTGAAACATCCGGTCAACGTGGTGGAACCAATAACTCGCTAACGAGAATCCTCATGAAGCCTTCTCACTTGATCGGCGGTTATGCACAACTTTCGTTTGCTTTCAACTATTTAGGTCCAACCGGAAACCAACGCGACGAGGTCACAGTGATTCGTCGTCGCAGCCAGGAGGTGGAGTACTGATGCGCGTTATGGCCCAGATGTCGATGGTGATGAATCTCGACAAATGCATCGGTTGTCACACTTGTTCGGTGACTTGTAAGCAAACTTGGACGAACCGCGAGGGTGTCGAATACGTCTGGTTCAACAATGTTGAAACCCGGCCGGGGCTCGGTTATCCGAAGCGTTACGAGGATCAGGAACAGTGGAAGGGCGGCTGGGTTCGTACCAAACGCGGCCGGCTGAAATTGAAGTCTGGTGGTCGCCTCAAGAAGCTGGCGACGATCTTCTCAAACCCTGACCTGCCAACGATTGACGACTACTACGAGCCCTGGACGTACGACTACGACATGCTCACAAAAGCGCCTCAAACCAAAGCCGGCCCGGTTGCCAGACCGAAGTCGCTAATTACTGGCGAAAACATGGACATCAAATGGTCGGGAAACTGGGATGACAACTTGGGTGGTTCTCAAGAGACCGCCCACGAGGACCCAATTCTCGCCCACATGAGTGATCACGTTCGCATGGAGTTTGAGAACACATTCATGTTCTACTTGCCGCGAATTTGTGAGCACTGTCTGAACCCTTCTTGCGTTTCTGCTTGCCCATCCGGAGCAATGTACAAGCGCGAAGAAGACGGCATCGTTCTGGTTGACCAAGATGCTTGCCGCGGTTGGCGCATGTGCGTGTCAAGTTGCCCTTACAAGAAGGTTTACTTCAACCACAAGACCAACAAGGCCGAGAAGTGCACCCTTTGCTACCCACTTATCGAGCAGGGAAAACCGACGATTTGCTCGGAAACTTGTGTCGGCCGCTTGCGCTACCTCGGGCTCATGCTTTACGACGCAGACCGCGTACTTGAGGCAGCCTCGGTGGAAGACGAACACGAGTTGCTCGACGCTCAGCGTTCGGTGCTTCTTGATCCGTTCGACCCTGAAGTGATCGCAACCGCAAAGGCTGGCGGCATGGCAGACGACTGGATTGAGGCAGCCCAAGCGAGCCCGATCTACAAGCTCATCCACGACTACCAGGTTGCTTTGCCGCTGCACCCGGAATACCGCACTATGCCAATGGTTTGGTACATCCCGCCGCTATCGCCGGTGGTAGACATCATTTCCAACACGGGAAACGACGGCGAAGAAATCCGCAACTTGTTTGCAGCTATAGACAAATTGCGCATTCCGGTTGAGTACTTGGCGGGGTTGTTTACCGCAGGAGATGTCGCCCCAATTGAGAAGTCGCTCAAAAAGTTGGCGGCGATGCGCTCATACATGCGCGACATCAACTTGGGTAACCCAGCTAATGAGAACATCGCCAACTCGGTTGGAATGTCCGGCGAACAAATTGAGGCAATGTACCGACTACTCGCTATAGCAAAGTACGAGGACCGCTACGTGATCCCGAAAGCTCACGTCGAGTCCGCACAGGACCTTGAGGATTTCGCGTGCTCCTTGAACACTGACGGCGGCCCAGGAATGGGTGGTCCCGGTGAGACGGGCGGCTTGCGTAAGACAGGTCGTCGCGTTCCTGGAACACCGGTTGCGGCGACTGTCGAAAGTTTCCACTCGCTCAAGAACCTTACGGATCCGAGCGAGCCCGGTGAAGGACGAATGAATCTTCTCAACTGGGACGGAAAAGGGATCACGAACGGCATGTTCCCGCCACCGGCTGTCGCTGGCGGTACCGCGTGAGCGTAGCGTTTCTTCCGAAAGCATCCAGCAGTCGGTTCTTAGCATCCGAACCGCTGGATGCTGAAGAACGCGCTTTAGTACACATGGCGGCATCACTGTTGCTTGATTATCCAAACGCTGAACGCAAAGCGAACTTTGAACGAATTCGCGCTGCCTGCCAAAACCTTCCGCAAGTAATTCGCGAGGACTTTGAACGTTTTTTTGGGGTCACCGAATCGATGAGCGATCGCGAATTGGAGGCGCACTTCACTTCTACGTTCGATTTGAAACGCAAGTGTTGCCCCTACTTGAGTTACTACTCAAACGGGGACACGCGTAATAGAGGAATGGCTTTGGTTCGATTCGTCGAAACGTATCGCGAGGCAGGTTGGGAACTTGAAGAAAACGAACTTCCGGACTATTTGCCGCTAGTTCTCGAGTTTGCGGCAAAATCCAGAACTGATGCCTCAGTCGAATTACTTGCAGCGCATCAGGACGGTATCGAAGTGTTGCGAACAGCGTTGGAAACCTTTGAAAGTCCGTATGCTCACGTCGTGGCGGCCGTATGCCGTTCTTTGCCTGAAATCTCCGAGGCAACTCGCGAAAGTTACCGCAGTCTCGTAAGTCAAGGACCGCCAACAGAATTGGTCGGTTTGTCGTTCTTAGGAAACCTGGCACCGTACTCCCCGTCGGTTGCCGTAAATGAAGGAGCACGAGTATGAACA
The DNA here is from genome assembly GCA_019639015.1 of Cryobacterium sp. Taxonomy (GTDB): domain Bacteria; phylum Actinomycetota; class Actinomycetes; order Actinomycetales; family Microbacteriaceae; genus Terrimesophilobacter. Next base: position 19,383 of record JAHBSS010000020.1, read on the forward strand.
ACCTCGACGTATTGATCTGGGTTGCATTTCCTTACGCAGCGGCAGCTAGCTTTTTCATCGGGCACATAATCCGTTATCGATACGACCAGTACGGCTGGACTTCTCGCTCATCACAGACCTATGAAAACAAGTGGCTTCGTTGGGGATCACCACTATTCCACTACGGGATGCTCGCGGTAATTGCCGGACACATTATCGGATTGCTAATTCCAAGGGAATGGCTCGACTTCATCGGTATCGACGACCACATTTACCACCTCGGCGCTACCTGGCTTGGGACCGCAGCAGCTGCGATAACAGTAATTGGCATGATCTTGCTGTTGATCAGGCGCGGAGCGGTAAAACGAGTGTTCAAAGTCACAACCACGATGGATGTGGTCATGTACGTGTTCCTGTTCGCAACGATCGCGTTTGGGACGCTCGCGGTTGTGCAGTTCCAAGTGTTGGGTGCTGGCTACGATTACCGCGGTAGCGTCTCCCCTTGGATTCGCAGCTTGATCTTGATGCAACCGAACGTTGCACTAATGGCCGGCGTTCCTCTCGCGTTCCAATTGCATGTGATCACCGCGACCGCATTGTTCGCAATCTGGCCGTTTACAAGGCTCATCCACGTACTTTCGGTCCCGATCTGGTACCTCTTCCGCCCATATGTTGTCTACCGCTCTAGAGATAAGCACCTTGGTGCAAGAAAGCCACGACCCGGATGGGAACGAAGTGTCCGGCCAGGTCAAAATGAATGGGCGGAATATCCCCACAAGGAAAAGGTCTAACAAACCGCAAGGTATTTGCACCGACGTTGCTGCGAATGATTTTTCAATCAACCGAAATCGAGAAAGGCAATTGCAATGAAAGCGACGGCGGGAAGCAAACTTCTTCCAGATCTTTCTAACTGGAATCCAGAAAACGAAGAGACCTGGGACAAGGGACTCGCGTGGCGAACTCTATGGGTGACCACTTACACAATGGTGTTGGCGTTTGCGACTTGGTACCTGGTTAGTGCCATTGCACCGCGCCTCAATGACATTCGGTCCACCAGTGTTGACTTGCTCACGAAAGAGCAATTGTATTGGCTCGTTGCGGTCCCTGGGCTTGCCGGTGGCGCTCTTCGACTGGTGTTCATGTTCTTGCCGCCAATCATGGGGAGCCGACTGCTCGTCGCGTTCAGCGGCTCACTTCTCGTTCTTCCGCTAATCGGATGGGCGCTCGCGGCTCGTGATACAACAACACCATTCTGGGTGTTGCTTTCACTTTCGTTTGCGGCCGGAGTTGGGGGCGGTAGCTTCTCGGGTTTGATGGCTTCAACTAGCTACTTCTTCCCCAAACGTCTTGCCGGAACCGCGCTCGGCATTCAGGCGGGGGTCGGCAATTTGGGAATCGGCGTAATGCAATTGCTCTTGCCTTGGGTAGTTGGTTTCGGTTTGTTTGGTACCGCAGCATTGACCCCTCAAAGCGATTCTCAAGGCAAGTTGGTTTGGCTCCACAACGGCGGTCTAGTCCTTGTCCCTTGGGTGTTGCTGGCAGTTGCGCTTGCTGTGTTGGTCATTCGACGGGTTCCAGTGAAAGCAAACTTCAAACAACAGCTTGATATCTTCCGTCTCAAGCACACCTGGGTTATGACGGCGATTTACCTAATGTCGTTTGGTGCATTCAGTGGGCTTGCCGCGCAGACCGGTCTAATCATCTTGAATGTCTACGGGAAGTTTCCGGATGCACCCAATCCTCTTGCCTGGGCGTGGATTGGACCCATGCTGGGTGCGCTAGTTCGAGCAGCTGTTGGTCCGCTTTGTGACCGTTGGGGAGGCGCCAAGTTCACCTTCATCGGTGGGCTCGGCATGACAGCCGGCACCATTGTCACCGCGATGTTCCTGAACCCGACTTCGGCGAAAGAGTTCAGCGGTTTCTTCATCGGCATGACGATTATCTTCTTCTTTTCCGGTTTCGCAAACGCCGGAACGTTTAAGCAAATGCCCATGATCTTCTCGCCGCGTCAAGCTGGAGGGGCAATCGGTTGGACCGCTGCCATCGGAGCGTTTGGGCCGTTCTTAGTTGGAATGGCGTTATCAGTCATGGCTCCAATAGCGTTCTTCATCGTTTGTGCCGTTTGGTGCGCGTTCTGCACTTGCCTGGCTTGGTGGTACTACGCGAGACCACACGCTGAAATGAAGAGTTGACGCTTGGCTTTACTCTCTCGCACGAGAGTAGCGACAGAGCATAGAGTTAAATCGTGGCTAATTCAGACTTCGATTCGCTTTATCAGGATTTGCTGATCGAGCATTCGAAGCAACGTCACGGTTTCGGGTTGCAGCCAGAACCGGCAGCCGAAGTCCACAGCCTAAATCGCAGTTGCGGTGACGAAGTCACGTTGCGCTTGCACATGGACGGCGAGAGGGTCGAGGCGGTCAGTTGGGAGGGCCAGGGGTGCGCAATTTCGCAAGCTTCGGCATCCATGCTCAGCGACTTGGTTCAAGGGATGCCGCCGGAAGAGTGTCGAGACTGCATAGCGGCATTCCGTTCGATGCTTCAATCACGCGGTAAGGATCAGGACGCTCCAGAACAATTAGGGGACGCGGTGGCGCTCCACGGAGTTTCGATGTACCCGCCGCGAATCAAGTGCGCAATGCTCGCTTGGGTTGCTCTTGAGGACGCGCTCGAGCAAGCCGTTCCAACAAACTGACCCTAGCGCGAGCTATTTGCTCTCACCTGTCACGAGTGAGAACACAAAGTGTCGCAGAGGCCAGAATCCCGCGCGCGAAATCGTCGGTTTTGAATGACCGGCGCGCTCGGCCCATAGAGGAATTTCAACTTGCGCAAACCGGTCGCGAGTGAGGATTTGAAGTGGAGTGCCGGGTTTGAGCGTTGCCGCCACTTCATCCGCTCTAATCAGTCCCACCGCGCAAGGCGTTTGACGATTGTCGAGGACGGTTATCTCCGGCATAGGTCGGGTTCACGCAGTCTTGGCTGGCGACTGCAAGTCTTCGATGTTGCAAACGCCTTGAACCGGCGAGCACTGGCGAAACAGCGGGCAAGTGATGAACACAACCACTAGTGCGACAATCGTCAAAACCTTTAGCGGAATCAAAATACCGGGAAAGGTTAGCCACCAACTCATCGGTAGCACCGTGAACACGCTTGCCATGATTAGTCCCGTGATGATGATGGTCGGTAGCGAGAATCGCACAACCCAACGGAAGCGATCTAGCTGACGAGCACCAGCAAGCACTGCCGTGACATCCGGATGTTGCCTGCCGCTTGGCATAGCGACCGCGATATTCCAAAGTGCCCCGCCTAGCCAAAGCGTGAAAGCGGTTAGGTGCAGAATCCTTATTGCGCCGTTCCAGTCGAGCCCGGCATCCAGTATCCCCCAACTCACCAGAAGCACTCCTGCGAGAATTGCCGCCGGCAGTGCGATCGAGCGGCGACTGACTCCGAAAATCAGCAGGGCGCCAAGTCCAATCATCGACGCCAGAACTAGGTATTTGATGAACGGTACGAAGTTGAAGTATGAAACAAATAGTGTGCAAGCCGCGCCGACTAACACGAGGATTCCGACGATTCTTGCCACTTGATCGGCTCGCTTGAGCGCCGTACTGACGAGCGCGCCAACCGCCTCGGCGTCGAGTCCCGCCTCAACTTCGCGCAAGTAGCAAAGCCGCCAAATGAGGAACCCGCCTGCGAGCGCAAGCGTCCAAATCGCAAACCAACGCAAACCCAGTTCCGGTGCCGTCAAGCCAAAGCCGAGCCCCGTGAAGATCGCTCCACCTAGGGATGCAAGAGTGATGAGCGTGAATGCGACTTTTGGAAGAAACGGAGTCTCTTCTTTCACTATCACTTGCAAGTTTGAGATGCGACCGAGTTCTTTAGTCGAGAGTTTCGCTGCGCTTATTGTCGGTATGTTTTCGGCTGGCTTTTCTCGAGTATCGGTCATATTTCGATCCTACGCCGGATGACTAAGTTAGGGTAGCCTTACCTTCCTCGAAACTCGGGCGGAATAGAATCAAATCGTGCCCCTGGATGTCGCAAAAGTTCGCGAGGACTTCCCAACCTTGAAGCAAACTGTTGGCGGTCATCCACTTGTCTACCTGGATTCGGCGGCAACTAGTCTCAAGCCGCAAGTTGTAATCGACACAGAGAGAAAGTTTTACGAAGAGCAAAACTCGGCGGTTCATCGCGGAGCGCACACTCTCGCTGCGAATGCCACCGAATTGTTTGAAAATGCGCGTGCAACGGTTGCGCAGTTCGTTGGCGCGAACGCGAACGAGATCGTTTGGACTTCAAATACCACCGCGGCAATCAACCTTGTTTGTTACTCAATTTCGAACGCAACCGCTGGGCGAGGCGGTGCGGAAGCCGAACGGTTCCGGCTAAATCCTGGTGATGAAATCGTCGTGACCGAGATGGAGCACCACGCCAACCTCGTGCCCTGGCAAGAACTCGCACTTCGCACTGGCACCAGTTTGCGATTCCTGCCGATCGACGATTTCGGAGCGATTCGGATGGACGAAGCCGCAACGATTATCGGGCCGCGAACCAAAGTGCTCGCCTTCACCCACGTCTCAAACGTGCTCGGCACGATCAACCCGGTTGCAGAACTAACACGGCTCGCGCACAATGTGGGTGCGCTCGTGGTTTTGGATGCCGCACAATCCGCTCCGCAATTTTCACTCAACCTGCACGACTTAGGAGTCGACTTCGCCGCTTTCAGCGGACACAAAATGCTCGGGCCTCTTGGAATTGGAGTGCTTTACGGCAAGAGCGCACTCTTGAACGCTTTGCCACCGTTTTTGACCGGCGGATCGATGATCACCGAGGTGACGATGACTCGCTCGGAATACTTGCCCGCTCCCGCCAGATTCGAAGCCGGGACCCCGCAAATTTCGCAAGCAATTGCGCTCGCCGCCGCATCCGAATATTTGACGAAACTCGGGATGGATGCCGTACACGAGCACGAAGCTGAGCTTGGCCAATTGCTCGCAAGCGGCGTTGCCGAGATCCGAGGAGTGCAACTTCTCGGCCCAAGGCCAGGTGAGCCGCGTGCCGGTTTGGCCGCTTTCACGGTCGAAGGTGTTCACCCGCACGACGTTGCGCAGTTCCTCGACAACGTCGGCATCGCAGTGCGAAGCGGTCACCACTGCGCCCAGCCACTGCATCGCAGGCTCAGCATCGCCGCGAGCACTCGCGCGAGTGTTTCGGTCTACACAACCGCCGATGAGATCGACACATTTTTGGACGCCATGACCGGTGTCCGCAAATACTTCAAGCTTTAGTTCGCTAGCCTCAACTCGCTATGGCACCCGAAGGATTCGTACCGGGTCGAGCCGGGCGGCTCGGATCGCAGGTGCGATCGCGCCGATGAGCGACGCCAGAACCATGAGCACGGCTACCGCGGCGCTGAAACCGAACCCGGGGAGTTGGCCGGCAATTACAACGCTCAAGACGAGTCCGACAAGCACTCCGGCGATAGCGCCGATTAGCCCGGTCAACCCTGCGTTGATAAGAACTTGCGCGACTATTACGCTACGGCTCGCGCCGAGGGCTCGGCGACGACCGATGTCCTTTGCGGTACTTGCGACACGACCGAACTGCAAGGCACCGATCAGTACGGCCACGGCGAAGAGCAGCCCCGTGATCGTGAGGGCGGCATCCTGTCGGAGACCGGTGACGACATCCCCACTTAGTCGAGCGAGGTCTGGGGAAAGTTTGATCTGGATACCGCCAGGCTTTTCGACCACAAGTGCTTTCGACACGGCCGCGGCTACCGGTTGAAGCTGAGCGACATCTTCGACACTCACCCAAAACCGAAGTAACCTCGCGCCGGTGTCGGAGTTTGGTCTCATGATGACTCCACTATTTAGCGAAGTGAGCGGTGAGGAAGCCGAAAAACTGCCAACTATGACTGCCTTCTCGGTGCGATTCTCGATCGCTCCCACCCCGTCGGCGAGGCCAAGTTTTCTTGCTACGCCTGGCCCGGCGAGAGCTTGGCCGGGACCGAGTACCCCGGGGTGCCCGGTTGAAATCGGCGCTGGCAAATCACCAAAGAAGTTCCTAACCGGCACCGAAGTGCCGCCCGGTAGGGCGGAGTTCACGAAATCGTGTGCCGGGCTTACCCCGAGAACCCAATCGACCCCGCTAATCGACTTGATCGCAGTGATACTTCGCTCTGATAGCCCAGCATCCCCTTGTGGATCGCTGATTGTAATAAGGCGGCCCTCAGCCGAGTTGATGAGGTCAATTGTGCGCTGCTGGCTTGCGATTGCCACTCCCGTAGTCGCGAAAATCGAGAGTGTTCCGGCGAAAGCAACGAACACTGCAACAACTGTTGGCACTAGAGGACTTCGAAGCCTGTGGATAGCATCCACGAAGAAGTAACCCGGCCGCGGGTGGCCCGAGTTCACGAGACAAGCCTCAACTGGTTCGGCATCCGCTTTGTTCGCTGCTTGTCGTGGGTGGCGACGATTACTGTTGCGCCTTCTTCGGTAGCGGCGTCTTCCAGAGCCCTCCATACGACATCCGCAGAATCGGAATCCAAGTTACCGGTCGGCTCATCAGCAAAGATAATGCTTGGCGATTTCACGAGCGCTCGACACAAGGCGATTCGTTGCGCTTGTCCGCCTGAAACTTCTCCCGGGCGGAACCTGGCCTTAGCTCCGATGCCGAACTTTTCGAGTAACTCACTTGCTTTGGTTTCCGACTCAACTCGAGTCATCCCCGCCAACCAACCAGCTTCAGTTACGTTGTCGAGTGCCGAGCTCGAAAGGTCGAGGACGGCATCCTGAAAAACGAAGCCGACGTGCTTTGCGCGAAGTTCCGAGCGTTCCGTATCCTCAAGAGCCTGCACGTCTTGATCGCCCCAGCGGATAGAGCCCAAACTTGGTGTCAACATTAATGCGAGCAAATACAAGAGAGTCGACTTGCCTGAACCGGATGGCCCGCTAACGACGGTCAAAGTGCCCTCTTCGAAGGTGTGCGATAGTTCAAGCAGTGCCGAAGCTTCGGCCCCGCGATAGTGGTGGGACAGTCCCACGGCTTGAATCTGCATCGTCAGCCTTCAGTCGGGGCGCCGCTAAGTTGAACACGATCCCCCACCTTTAGCCCATCTACGACAGTTTGACCATCGTTCGAAGCTCGAACCGTAACGTCTTGTTTCTTGCCATCAGCGAGAATCACAAAAGTTTGTCCGTTTGCATCGGTGAGAATCGCTGCCGTCGGCAACACTGGCCCCGTCGTCGGGGCAACGTAGACGAGAGTTCCAGCAAGCACCGCCTTCTGGCCGAGACGTAGCAGCTTCGCACAAGAATCACTACAAATCGACTCCTCGCCTTCGGCGGGTTTCAATATCGCGATCGTTCCGGCAAGTTGATCTGTGGATGTCTCAAGCCGATCGACTTGAGCCTCCCACTCTTCCGATGCCGCTTGAATCTTCACAACCATCCCCGGCTGCGTCGTTGAGACGGCTTCCGGAAGCACGGTGAAACTGAAGACCGGTTCGGCAGCGGCCGTGACCAACAAGGCATCCCCTGGGGATACCTGATCTCCCACCCGAAGGCCCGGCTTTGGGGCGACAACTGTCGGTAGCTTCGGTACGAACACAATTCGGCCCATCGGCACTGTCGAGTCAGTCGGAAGCCCCAAGGATTTTGTCCAGCGCCTAACGGCATCCGAGGTGGCGCTTCCGTAAACACCATCTACATTGCCGCTTTGGTATCCGGCGCTGGAAAGAAACTTTTCTAGTTCTAGGACATCCGCCCCGGAGTCTCCTGGTCCGAGCGGCCTGAACGCAGGTATGCTACCTTCGGCAATTACTACCGGCGAGAGGTCCACCGTGTAGAGGATGTCGCCGGCTTTAACCTGGGTCCCCTCACTGGGCAAGTTAAGGGTGGTCAGAGTGCCCCCCGCACCGTTGACCCCCACCGGTTGAACCGGCCAATCAACGTTGATCCCGTATGCCTGCTCGACGCTAACGGTCCCGCTCGACACCTCGACCGTTGCTGGTTTCGCTTTCGGCAAGTCCGCTGCCGGTGGCCGCGTCGCCTGACCGGAAGCCCACCAACCTAACGCAAGCGCGACAATCACGCTCAACACCCACGCGCCAACTGCTAACGATTTTCGCGAAAACTTACGTTCATTCATTTAGCCACCCGAGTTTGCGATCTCGTTACCCAATTCTTCCGCATCACGAGGGTTTGGCTGAGGGCAAGACACCATCGCTATGTCGTCCTCGGGGTTGACCGCATAAAGCTCCATCAGAGGGTCCCAGGAACCTGCTCCGTAGTTTTCAACCCACACTTGGCGTGAGGGCGGAGGCGGGATCGTGTAGCCGTGATCGCGGAGACAATCTGCTTGCTTTACCAGCAGCTCGTACAGGCCCACCAAGAAGCTTTGCGTCAATGGCGGGGTTTCGGGCGGAGGCCCAATCTCTTTTAGGCATTCAGCGTCGAGACCATCCTTCACCGGACGACCCTGCGCATAAGGGATATTAATTGACTGGTCGGGGCCAATGCTGGCATTTGCTCCATATTTTCTCGCGCAGTCAACATATCTTGGTGCCCAGTCAGCGAACATCTGATCGTACTGGGAGTAACTTGTCGCAGTAGGTGTCGGCAAGGATTGCTCATTTTGGGGACTGGTTTCTGAGCAAGCTGAAATTAAGAGTAGGAACACACCCAGAAAACACCCTAGAAAAACACTCCCTTTATTGGCTATGCGAAAGGAGAGCATGTAGAAACCAGAGAGTCATAGTTGCCGTTTGTTGCCACACGCCAATATCCGCCTCCGTACCCCGCATCTTGGTAGTCATTTACCCATCTGTAGTAGCTTGATGTCCCATGCCACTCTGGGTACCCCGACCAGTCCCCCGGTGCCCAAGAGTTTCCCGAACCCTTTTGGTGAACCTTTAGCAAGCCGTACTGAGACCCGCAGGCGTGTGAACTGACTCCGCTGTCCTTGTATGCGAATGCGGCCCCGCCGGTGCCCAAGGTCAGGGTCAACCCCAGAACGATTGACGCAACTAGGTTCTTCTTCTGATTCATTTTCAGCCTCCGAACACCATTTGGTGAACTTCTTGGGTCAAGTATCCGCGAGAGTTGCTTTCAACGCAAGAGGATTACGCGAACTAATACTTATCTGTCTACTTATGCTTCGATGAACCGACCCGAAATGTGTAGATAGTTGCGAGAGTCGTGTTCAACTACCCGAATTTGCGATCTGGTTACCCAATTCTTCTGCATCACGAGGGTTTGGTTGAGGGCAAAGACTGTCTGCAGCTATATCTCCCGGTCTTTCCCGATCCACTTCTGAAAGTGGATACCAAGACTCTGCCCCGTAGTTCTCAACAAACTGCTGCCTAGAGGGAGGCTGACTAATGTTGTAACCGTGCGCCCGCAAGCAGTCACCCTCTTTAACTAGGAGTTCGTAGAGACCAATCAAAAAGTTATTCGTCAGAGGAGGCGGATACGGCGCCGGGCCGACCGCTTCCAGACATTTTGCATCAAGGCCATCCTTCACAGGCCTCCCCGGAGCGTA